>JAKJGF010000361.1 GCA_022704525.1 Bacillota bacterium
CTGACATGGGACGGCCATCTGCTTCAAGGACTTTTGAAAATCTGGTAAAAACCGCCATACCGGGGCCTATGGTGGACTGCGCCAGATCCACAGGAGCAATATTTCCCTGCTGAAGGTTTTTAAGGGCAAGGGGGAATTCTTTTCGTAAGGTGTTTACAAAGTCTCTTCTGATTGTTGTTGCCGTAGAGACGTTGCAATGCAACGTCTCTACACGGGGACGGCAGACCAGTACTATAGATGAGGCAAGAGCGTTTGAACCCTGACCAACCATTCGTGATGTACATTCTGTTCTCATTGGCCAGGTACCATTTATCTGAAATCCTGCATTTATTAATCCTTCAAGCATAGTTGCCCATCCTGTAGAAGATACTCCTTCCGTGTCTTCTTCAGATTGCTTAAAAGCATAATAAACGGTTACAGGATAATCAGGATGAGATGTATTTTTCATATTACAGAAGGTCTTGCTCAGTCCTGTAAGGAAGAACTCTTCTGCTTTTTTCTTATTTCCGTCAAATCTGTATGGAGTTGCCACAAGCTCTTCTTGTTTGGGTACTAACATAGTCCTAAATATATCAGGATATATGGAAGATAGATTTTTACGAAGCCAAACATAGAAAAAATCAGATAGGTCTGCATAGGCTATATTGTCATAATAAGGAGGATCTGTTGATAAACAATATTTATTAATAAGTTCAATTCTTGTTGCATCTCTTTGGTAAACATTTCCTTGCGATAGCAACTTTAAAAGATCTGAATTTAAATGTTTCGTCCCTGCTTTAAGTCCCTTAATAGTATTATCCAAACAAACCTCAAAAGAACCAGAACTTTTTCCCAATATATTTCCTTCTGCAAAATCCCATACCATTGCAATTGCTTGTCTGCCAAACAACTGTCTTGGACATTGTGCAATAGATTCCCATCTACAAAGGCTGTTACTTAAATCAGCTTGTTTATCAATAACAAAAGCAAGATATGTAACAACCGCATCAGCATAAGCCTTTGCTCCACTTCCACCATCATTAATCCCCATCTCATCATCATCCATAGCGGCATTTAGAGCATCTCTATATATAATCTCTCTTACTTCTTTCAGTAAATTACAGAAGGTTGCAAGGGCTATAAGCTGACGGTTGGTAAAAAGATCTCCAAACGTATTCATACCATAAAGAGGAACATTCACTTTAACTTTTCCTTGTAATTCCCCTTCAGGTTTCCATTCAGGTTTTAACTTTGAAATAATCTCTGTATGTTCATCTCGAGGAGTAATATATAATCTTTTATTTTTTCCTTCAAGAACTACTGCCATAAGTTTTTCACCCATTCTTCCTGATTTACCTTCCTGTCTTACATGTTCAAACGGCACAGAAGTATTACACACTATACATTTTGCTCCTCTACGATCTACAGTCCCCTCCAGAACTTTACCTTCGCCAGTTCTTACTTCAAATCTGACCTTTCTATTTTCTCTGTCAATCACAGGTTCAACCCACGCCCTGTTATTCTTCTTTGTAGAAAGCTCAAAAGATCTTACAAGAGGCATTTCTGCACCGCAGGCAGGATTTGGACATTTTACAGTTCTTGCCCAGAGCCATGCAATAACAGTCTCACCATTAGGTCCTTTTGGATACAGATGTCCTATCTTCTTTTCTGCTTCCTTTTTCATCCATTGACCATAATATTTTACATCTTCAGCAAGCCCTGACGCTCCTGGCCATTCTGTTTTATTGAACATCTTACCTCTGACCTCTGGATTAACAGGAGGTTTACCTGCAAACCTGGGAGGTATTTCAATTAAAGCCTTTGTAATCATAACGGCTACAGGGTTTAAATCACTGCCATAAGCTTCAAGGCCAAGTCTCTGAGCTTCAAGAGGTATAGAGCCTCCACCACAGAATGGGTCAAGAACAGGAGGGGGATTACCTCCTGTAGATTTCATTATCTCTCTTTTTGCTTCTTCCAACACTTCTTTATTATTTATATTCTCCCACTTTACAAGCTTCTCTATTATATCAAAGAGTCTCTTTCTCTCTCTTTTCTGAGCATCTTCTGTAGGAAACTCTTCCGGCTTTGAAGATGGATCATCCACAAGTGAAGCAAATAAAACAGCCCTGCATGCAGCAAGAGGGCGTCTTGCCCACCATAAATGTAATGTTGACGGATGTCCATGTCGGATAGATTTTTCTCTGGCAGATTCTTTATTTATAGCTTCAAGGGGAAGGGCTACTTCAATCAGTTTCTTTTTATATGGCATAAACTTCACCTTTCTATAATATCAATTTTGAACTTCATAAGTTCTGCTATATTATAATTTACACTTGTGACACCAAAATCAGGTTTCTGCTTAAAAGGCGGTTTTATATAAACAGGACTTCCCCTGTTGTCTTCAACTGTTGATTTATATTTATATAAAAAACAACCTTTCTTTTTAATGTCTTTCCAGGACGGATTCAGTTTGCAAATATTGGCATGGTTCAAGGTGAGAAAAGAAAATTCCTTTTTCTGGTATAAAAAAGAGGTATAAAGAAAAAAACCTTAAATTTTAGAAAAAAATCTAAAAGATAAGAAAAAAAGTATGAGTAATTATACTTTAAAAGAAGTAAAAACATCAAATCTCCCTGGCCATATAAAAAATGACGGTAAAAAAGGAAATCTAAAGAACTTTGTTGAGCTACCCGGTTTAGAATTCAAGAAACTATCAGAGAATAAAGAAAAAGAAGAGAATAAGAAAAAATTTATAGAAAAAGTAGTATTAAGTTTAATACTTCTCTGCCATAGTCCCTTAAGAGGGGTAAAAGAATTTCTGGAAATCATATTCGATTATAAAATGAGTCTGGGTGAAAGGTGTGATAAATTCCCCGAAAGAAATGGAAAAACCCGGCTGGAATTACTTACAGGAAAGAAACACCCGGACTGGTTGCAATTACTCGGATATTAAATTTAAGTACCGCAACAGGCAAGTTAGTATCCATCTCACAAGTCTGTCCCTGTCCGGGCTCTTACGCAAAATCTATGATCCTGTTACAATGAAATCTGTTATTACAGAATATACAGTTTTGTATTTATTTAA
>JAKJGF010000362.1 GCA_022704525.1 Bacillota bacterium
TGTCTGTCCCTGCACATGATGACCATGTCCATGATGATGAGTATAACCCTGATTCTGAGACCCCAGAGGAGTAAAGGGTTTTGGTACAAATATTGGATAATCAGGTACACCTGTATGAGGGAATAACTGAGCTGCCCTCTTCCCATCGGGTATACCTGTACCATAACCTGCCTGCCAGCTCGGATCATTGGGAATCGCAAAGGGCTGATGAGGAGGCAATGTGCCTTCTCCATATCCGAACATATATCCATCACGCCATAAGCCTCTTTCTTTTAGAAATTGAATTTCAAAAGCCTCGCCTTCAGGGTCAAGAGGTGGCGGCGGCGGCGGCGGCGCATTTGGATCAGCAGGTGTAGTAGGAATAGCAGGATCAGTGATAGGGCCTCCCGGATTCAGGACAGGCACCTGCTGTTGATAAATAGTCAGTTTGGAAAGATCCTTATTACCTGACACATTACTGTCTATTTCCCATTTCTGGCAATTACCCTGAGCATCAGGTGGTGTATAAATAAGGGTCTTATAAAATTCATGTTCATCCTGTTCTAACTTTTTAATCTCTCCCTGCCAGGTATTTCCCATAGGCCCACCTGTACCAAGTATACTGACCTGTGTCGGATCTATATTATCCGGCATTGCTATATAGGCATAAGTACCACTCTGAGGGCTTACAGAAATTACCTTATGCTCTTTTCCATCAAAAAGATTACCCTGTGGTACCTGGGCAGATTTATTCCACCAGTCTAAATTATCTATTATAACAGTACCCTGCTCACTCTGATAAAACTGACATTTACCTGTTAATTCTATTCCATATTTCTCTTTAAAGGCCTCTTTACCTTTCTCACTCACCATTCCACTATCATAACTTAATTGAACAGTCTGTGTAAAAACTGGCTTTATATCCAGTACTGACAACAAATCCGAACTCTGTGGGTTTATACTAACTTCATGAGGAATTACACGGGCGTCAGATGGAGAACTTCCCGAAGTTTCTCTCTTTCCCAGTAACTCTCCCAGAGATGAAGCTCCGGTACGTTCCAGAAGATCTTTCAATGTCATATTCCTGTCCCAATCTTCAGGAGCTATGGGACCATAAAGTTTTTCAAGAGTTTTTAACTTTGTATCACTCCGTTTCTTTATAACTCCGGATTCACCCATTTTTGCACTTTCCGAAGCTCTTGGTTCACCGTAATTTGCCCTTAAGTTCTCCATATGTTTTTCTGATCTGTTTTTTGTTTCTTCTGGAGCAATTTCCTCCTGAGGAGGTGAGGATGTCAGAGCAGCAATGCTCAGTTCTGCTTTTTCACCGGTATCAACCAGCTCTTTTTTCTGTCCCTCAAGTCTGGTATGTCCCATCTGACCGGTATGGGTTGCAGATCTCCTGGCTTTTCGGGCTGTACTCTGGGTACTCACATATTGTTGCGTCTGTAACCTGGTAGGATCTATTAGGTTTCCCATAAAAGTCTTCCTTTCTTTTAAAAGATATATTAACCTCTTCTCAATGATATAAAATATAAGGATAAAAAGCAATTAGTTGTGCAAGATAAATGTAACAATTTTGTAAACTTTTATTCTAAAAACCTTATCAATCCAGTGGTAGTAACATAATCAGAAATAACCCACTTCACATTCTTTTACTTTCCATACTTCTAAAGCTGTTACTTTTAAAAACCTCTAAAACAACATCCCCTGTGGTACCGTATTTTCTTTAGCCATTACCTCAAATTCCTCTCCCTTAACTACCGTTATACCCAGTTCCTTAGCCTTATCCAGTTTTGACCCCGGTTCTGTTCCCACTATTAGAAAATCCGTCTTTTTACTCACAGAAGAACCGACTTTACCACCTTTAGATTCTATAATGGCTTTAGCTTCATTACGGTTCATAGTGGGTAGGGTTCCTGTAATTACAAACTGTTTTCCTGTCCATATCTGCTGTTTTTCTTCTTGCTTCTCTTTTTTCTCTTCATAAACCTTTACACCGGCACTCTTTAATCTATTTATTAAAAGGAGATTATCTTTCCTGGAAAAAAACTCTCCTATACTTGCGGCAACCTTCGGGCCTATTTCATTTATATTCTGGAGTTCTTTCAGAGGAACACGGGATAATTCTTCAACACCGGTATAATGGTCTGCCAGTATAGCTGCCACATGTTCTCCTACATGTCTTATTCCAAGGGCATAAATAAGTCTTTTAAGAGGTCTATCTTTAGAATCTTCTATGGCTTTAACAAGATTAGTGGCAGACTTCAGTCCCATACCATCAAGTTCTGCAAGTTCTTCAATTTTCATATCATAAAGATCGGAAACATCTTTATTTATAAAACCTTCTGCAATTAACTGCTCAATTCTGGCTTTCCCGAGACCTTCAATATCCATAGCATCTCTTGAAGCATAATGTCTTATGTTTCCTTCAAGCCTTGCAAAACAGGAAGGATTCGTGCACCTTGTAACTGCTTCTCCTTCTGGTTTATATACAGGAGAAGAACATCTCGGACAGGTTATGGGCATAACAAATTCTATCTCATTACCAGTTCTTTCTTCAGTAATAACCATAATTACTTCAGGGATAATCTTACCGGCCTTATGAATTACCACTCTGTCACCTATGCGGATATCTTTTCTTTTTATTTCATCTTCATTATGAAGGGTTGCCCGGGATACGATAGAACCATCTACTTCAACAGGTTCAAGATGAGCCACAGGTGTTAAGGCACCCGTTCTTCCTATATAAATCTGAATATCTTTTACCACAGTAGTAACCTCAGGGGCAGGGAATTTATAAGCCAGGGCCCATCGTGGACTTCTGCTTACTGCACCCAGGATTTCCTGTTCAACAAAAGAAGATACCTTTATGACCATACCGTCTGTCTCATAGGGAAATTCGCCCTTTCTTTCCTTCCATTCGAAACAGTATTTTATTACTTCTCCTATTTCCCGGAAGAGTTTATAATGTTGAATCACTTTAAAACCAAGATTCTTAAGAAAATCTAACATATCATAGTGAGATTTTATTGAAGGGGAATTAAATATGCCGGCATAAATAAAAATATCCAGGGGTC
>JAKJGF010000136.1 GCA_022704525.1 Bacillota bacterium
TTTAAATATGTTCTGCCTTTTGTTGTTATTTTTCTTAAAAACATTTTTTTCACCAAAGATATATTAACATATAATTATTGTATTGTAAAGATATTTTAGGTAAATAAATTTAAAAAGTTTTCACCAGATTTTTGAGGCTAAAAAAATAACCCCCTGATTATACAAGGGTTTTTTGATGCTATTTCGGCATTTTCGGCACGATTCTGTCAAACTCAAGAAAAAATATGAAGGCTTATACTTTTTTGTCTGAGGCAATATCCTTTAAATTTCGTCATGTAATTAACTTAAAACTTCCTTTAAATACGCCATCTTTTTGTCCTTCGGAGAACTTCGTTTTTCCGTAGCCTCAAGGCTGTTTTTACTACATTTGATGGCAGATTGGTATAACTTAAATAAATACAAAACTGTATATTCTGTAATAACAGATTTCATTGTAACAGGATCATAGATTTTGCGTAAGAGCCCGGACAGGGACAGTCTCTCCATATGGCTACCAACTTACTTGTTGTCGTACTAAGAGTTTAAGGATAAACTAACCTTAAACTATAAACTTCATCTTTCTCACAGATATATTGAATTTTTAATTCTTTTACAGCATAGATTTGCGAGTCTTTTAATTATTTGGGTTACTGCATTTGCTACAGACGATTGGCATAGGGCACCTTATAAATGTGAGTTGAGAGAAAACCCTCAACTCTCAAATTATTAGAAAATTACTTGTTTTTTCCAGCCTTTGCGCTACTTAACTTCTGATATCTATCATAATGTTTTGGATCCCACCATGTGGGTATACTTTTTTCATTACCATCACTGGTCAACTTTTGAGGTGACAGATTTTTATCACTCATATCAATTATATATATTTCACATCCTTTTTCATCATAACCAAGATAAGCCAGTTTTTTACCATCAGGTGACCATAGAGGTACTTTTTCATTTTTATCCGGAGTATTAGTTAAACATTTCAAACCCTTCCCATCAGAACCGACTATGTAAATATCGCCTTTTTCCTGACCGTACTTCATTGAATCAAAAGCTATAAATTTGCCATCTGGAGATATATCCGGATTTAGATCCTCATAATCTGCTCTTGCTATTACAGATTTCATGTTTTTTCCGTCACTATCCATAATATATATATCCCCTCTATCTTTCATAGTTTTCCCCAGATCTCTTGTGAAAACAATCTTGTCACCTTCTGGTGACCATCTGGGACAGTAAGAATTATATGTATCTTTGTCAGTCAGCTTTGTAATAACAGGTTTTTCTTTTCTACTTTTGGGTTCGATTATATATATCTCTTTATTCAGGTCTTCAAATACTATCTTTGTTCCATCCGGTGACCATTGAGGTGATTTTCCTAATAAATGAATTTTCTTTTCAGATAAACTGGAAACATTGTAAGGTTCAGCGTTATTGTAATCTAGTATCATAATATCACCATAGAGAGAAATAGAGGAAGAAGTTTTAACAAAAGCAATTTTCATACCATCAGGAGACCATACAGGATCATATGCAAGGTTTATAGCTTTTCCCTCAACAGGAAAAACAGTTAATACATTGGGTGTTAGCTTTTGTTCATTAGCTATAGCCAGATTTATACACTTATATTTCCCATCCTTACTAACTCCCTTTGGATCAGGAAGACCAAAGGCAAACATAAACCCATCTGGAGAACAGGCAGGGGTATAGGGCCTGTCTTTACCAGTAGCATTAATAACAGTTACAACACGGGTATCCATTTTTATCTCACATAATTGTCCTTCTCCTGGTTTTATAATGGTATAAACAAGTTTTTCTGCCTCGCTAAAGGGATTCCATTTGAGTTGTGTCATTTTTTTACTTGCATTTTCTCCTACCATTTCACCCCAGAGACCTGTTTTGCGAATTTCTTTTGGAGTTAAGATTTTTTTTACTGTAGAATAACTCACACTTATAAGAAAGATAAGAACTATTGAGATCAGAACTGTAGGTACGTACTTTTTATAATCATCCAGGGTTTTCTTTGGAGGCAGGTATAAAATTATTTTTATTTCTTCATCTCCTGCATTGGTCTCTACATTAACTGAACCTTCGAGACTCATTCTTCCTCTTCTCTCTATTTTATTTAGTTCTTTTTTATTTAAAGTAACCACTATTTCTGCCTGACCATCTTTACTGAGCGAAAAAGACGAATCGTCAATAGTAAGCCAGGGAGTTTTAGTTTTTACAGTGCCCATAAGTGTTCCGCAACCTACATTTACAATATTAAAGATAGCACTTTTTTCTTTTTTATTAAGGTTTATCTGCAGCTGGGTATAATCGAGTCCAAGTTGTGGTGAATCTCCAGAAATTCCCAGTTGTACTGGAATTCTGGCCTCACCTATTGTAGTATTTATTTCTATAAAGCCTTCATATAATATACCTATTTCCATTTTTTTTGCTTCTATTTGAACATTAATAACATTTCTCAAACCTTCGAAGGTTTCTGTTTTAAATTTAAATCCCGGTATCTCAGGAGCTTTGACAGTGCCTGAAAATCTATCTGTTTCAAAATCTGTTCTTGTTAAAAGTAAATAAGTTTCTTTTACCTCATTTCTTTTAAGTTCTGTCAGTTCTATTGATTTAGGGCTTACTGATAAAATACCTGATATTTCTGCTTTAAGTTTTTTGTCTTTCTTTTTGTTAGTGAGATCTTCTCTTGGTATATAATTACCACAGTTAATACATATGTCACCGGTTTCATTTGTTGTGCTACAATTCGGGCAAACTCGAGCCACTTAACTTCCTCCTTTACCCAGATATGTTTAATTAAAATTCTAGAATATTTACCATTCTCCTTTCAGATAGATAATAATTTCTTTTTCAGTAAGGCCGAAAAATATACTTCCTCTGGATGTGTCGTACGTGATACCACTGGCATGACCTGATATTTTTTCTTCTCTGTAATCTGTCCCGTAAGTTTTTATTATAGTTGTTTTATCTGAATCTATACATATTCCTCTGGATGTTGGTATTTCCCTTTTATATGTATTCTAACTTAAAAGATGGGAAAAGTAAAGTAATTTTATAGCTTTCAGTAATCAGCAATCAGCAGTTAGCTTTTTATAAGTAATAGTTTAGAGCTTAACGTTGAGAGTTTATTATCAAACCCTGAACTTTCTCAACCCTCAACCTTAAACTATAAACTTCTCTTCACTCTCTACACTGTACTCTTTCTTCACCATTTTTTTTTCATTTTTTATCTTTCACCTTTCAAATTATTCTGTTATAATGTATCCATGAAAATCATATCTATCTCAGGCTCAAACAAAGATACAGGTAAAACTACTCTGGCAGTATATCTTATTCAACATTTTTGTAATTGTGGAGCAGTAAAATTTTCAATTCATGATAATTACCCTTATAGAGAGGGTTAAGAAAATATCTAAAGATGGAAAGATTACCTGTGGCAAAGCGCTTAAACTGGCAGCAGAAAAGAATTTTTCCACTCGTAACGTGGGTAAAGCCGCAAATGAACTAAAGCTTAAAATAACAAGCTGTTCCCTTGGATGTTTTAAGTAATACGTTTTTCTATTGACACAGGGTAGAAGATTTTGTTATACTAATTTCAATTGAAGGAATGTGTGGAGGAATGTCCGAACGGTAAGGGGCCGGTCTTGAAAATCGGTGTAGGCGAAAGCCGTGGGGGTTCGAATCCCTCTTCCTCCGCCATTACAAAGGGGGCGATATTAGATCGTCCCCTTTGAATTATTTGATTGACTAAAGATTGTTTATGAGATAAAATAATTGTTGGCAGTCAAAAGACCTGGCAATGTAGAATATATGTTAGGATTGCCCTTTGTTATGTTCTTAAACATAGAAAAGTTTTTAACTTCCGGGGAAATAAGTTGGCTGAAAAATTTGAATATTGTAAGTACTGGGAGTAATTTTTATGGATAAAAAAGATTTTGAACCTTTTATTCAGGCATTACAATCGAATGTCTGGTTTCATCGTCAGCAGGCAATTCAGGCTATTGAAAGACTCGGTGGAGATATAGCAGTATGGATTTTATTGGACGTTCTCAAGGATGAAAATGAAAATGTCAGAGCTCAGGCTATTAATGCTCTCGTTAAGTTGAAAAGTCGGGAATGTATTTATCCTATTATAAAGTGCCTTGATGATCCTTCTCCTAAAGTGCGAGAAGAAGCCTGTTTTGCTCTTGGTATACTGAACGCTACAGAAGCCATACCGAACCTCATTAGAGCACTGGAAGATAAAGTTCCAAGAGTAAGTTATGCCTCTACAAGGGCTCTTCATAAAATAGGTGGTTCTAAAATAATAAAGCCTATGTCAAAAGTACTATTTGAAACTACTGATACTGTTAAGATAAGAATTGTTGAGGCTCTGGGCGTTATAGAACCGGAGAATGAAGAAGAAAAAAAACTTTTAATGACAACACTTTATAAGTCTCTTGAATCTCCAAACAAGCTTTTAGTTATATGGTCAGCTTTTTCCCTTGTTAAACAGGGTGCAGACGAACAGATTCATATAATAATTCAGGAAGTGGATAATCCTGATAAAATGATTCGTTTTAATGCCGTAACAGCTCTCGGTAAATTAAAAGATAAGAGATCTCTTGATGCTCTCAGAAGAGCTCTGGATAGGGAACTCGACATAAGAGTAGAAGAGCTTCTTATGAAAGTTATAAGAGATATAGAAAAGAGATGATTTCTCTCTATATTTATTACAGATAATCTCCTGGTAAATTTAAAAGCAGCCTGGTAATAAGTCTTACACCAAAGGCAGTGCTTCCCCTGGATATATAGGATTTTTCTCCATATTTGGTATCTACAGAGGCCAGATCTATGTGTACCCAGTCTACCTCTTTCTCTATAAAGTCTTCCATGAAAAGGGCCATTGATATGGTTTCAGGTCCTTTATAACTTCTATTTTTTCTATCTGCAAAATGGCTTAAGATTCTTTCTCTGTATTTTCTATCCAGAGGCATTTGCCAGATATACTCTCCGGTTATTTCCGAGGCTTCTTCGAGTTTTGAAATAAGAGCTTTAGAGTTAGTGTAAAATGGCACTCTTTCATTACCGAGGATAGAACCAATATTCAAAATAGTTGCCAGATTAATAATGGCTTTTGGTGAATAATATTTTTGTATATAAGTAAAAGCATCAGCAAGTATAAGCCTTCCTTCACAATCAGTATCAAAAATCTCAACGGTTTTACCTGACATAGAATAAAAAATATCTCCTGGCTTATAGGATATATTTCCAACTGCATTTTCTGCAAGTGGTATAGCTGCTATACAGTTAAAGGGGTAATTAAGTTCTTCCATTGTTTTTATTATCCCCAGTACTACGGCACCGCCTGTTAGATCTCTTTTCATTTCAAAAAGTGTTGTTTTAGTCTGTTTTAACGTAACTCCCCCTGTGTCAAAAGTTATTCCCTTTCCTACCAGTCCAATTGTGGGAAGATTTTTATCTTTAATATACTCCAGAACAACCAGTCTCGGGGGATTAGGACTTCCCTGGCCTACAGCAAGTAAGAGATTCATATTTTCCAGAACCAGGTCATGTTCATCTAAAATAATACATTTGATTTTTTTTCCCTCGAAGGTCTTTTTTGCCTGCTGAGCAAATACTTCAGGAGTCATATAGTTTGATGGTTCATTACATATATCTTTAACCAGATTAGCATTTCTGGATATAATAGTACCATATTTAATACCGGAATTGAGAATCTCCTTTTGTATATTACAGTCAGGAGGAAGAACAAATGTTATATTCTCTATCTTCTGGTTATCTTTTTCCAGGGTTAAATATTTTGTGAAATTGTAAAGACCAAGAATTATTCCTTCTACAATAGAAGAGGATATGTCTTCCAGTTTTAATTCTTTAAAAGAAGGTGGAAGTAATGCAACTTGTTTACATCCTATGGATTTCAATCTTTTAACCGACATGGAAAAGATTTCTCTTAACTGGTTTGTATTTATATCTTCCCTTTTTCCCATTCCTGCAATAAGTATTCTTTCGGGTTTAATTTCATTGAAAGTATGAATTATAGTTATTTCTCCGGATTTACCGGTTATTTCTTTTTCCTTAAAGAGGTAATTTATTTTCCCCTGTATTTCTTTATCCAGATTATTAATTTCAGATGGTAATTCATTTAAGAAAATTCCTATAATCAGTCCATTGCATGGTATTTCCCAGAGATTGCATTCTTTTATATTAATATCCATTCTAAATCATCTCCATTTATAGATTCGTGAAGGGTATAATAACACAATCATAATTAAGCTGTCAATTATATGAAAAATTTTGTTGTCACTCTTTTATATTTAGTATATAATAATTATGGTGTTTTTAACTTAAAGGAGATATAAGGAGCTGATAGCTGATAGCTAATAGCTAATTTAATAAAGAAAGGTGAATATACATTGCAGTTATTAAAGAAATTTTTTATATTTCTATCAATTTTTCTATCAATTTTGCTTTCTTTTAACTTTACTATTTTTGCTCAGAGCAGTTCTCAGATAGAAATTCTTCTTTCAGAAGCAGAAAAACTTATAGAAGAAAAGGAGTATTCTTTAGCTGAAGCCAAGATACAGAAAATTATTCAGCTTGATCCTCTTTCTGCAAGAGGTTATTATCTTTCAGGCAGATTATATCAGGAAAAATATAGAGAATTTTCAAAGGCTATTGAATATTATAAAAAGGCCATAAAGTTTTATCCGGATTATGGAGAAGCTCACTATAATATAGGTAGCTGTCATTATGCTCGTGGCAATAAAGATGCTTCTATTGTCTGGCTTGATTATTCTAAAGAGCTTTTTTTAGAACAAAAGAAATACGATAAATATGAAAAAGTTCTGGAGACATTGATAAAAATTACAGAGGATAAAGCTCTTAAACAGGTTTATCAGAAAGAACTGGCATCTTATAAAAAATTTCCACCTGCTAATGGAAGTCCTATATCTGTAACGATTCCTGATGTAAATATAGAGATTAAATATACAAATGTAAATAAAATAGCCTTTACTTCCAATCGTGATGGCCAGGCAGATGTATGTCTTATGAATGATAATGGATCAGATTTCCTTAATCTTACTAAAAACCAGGGGAATAACAGCCTTTCTGCCTGGTCTCCAGATGGTAGGAAAATAGCCTTTACTTCCTACCGCGATGGACAGGGTGAGATTTATGTTATGAATGCTGATGGCACAAATCAGATTAATCTCAGTAACCATCACGCTGAAGATAACTTTCCATGCTGGTCTCCTGATGGGACGAAAATAGCCTTTACCTCCAATCGTGACGGGAATTATGAAGTCTATGTTATGAATAGTGATGGTGCAAATCCTACTAATCTTACCAGAGATTCTGGTCTGGATCAAAGACCTGTATGGTCTCCCGATGGGACAAAGATAGCCTTCACATCTAACCGTAATGGGAATTTTGATATATATAGTATGAATATTAATGGATCAAATTTAATTAATCTTACAAATAATGTATCAGAAGACGTAGATCCTTCGTGGTCTCCCGATGGTACAAAGATAGCCTTCTCTACAAATCGCGATGGAAATTATGAAATTTATATTATGAATGCCGATGGTACAAATCAACATAATGTTACTTCTCATCTATCAGATGATGAAAACCCGGCCTGGTCACCTGATGGGAAAAGTCTTGTTTTTACAACCAATCGTGATGGCAATCATGAAATTTATATTATAATTGATGGGAAAGCAATTAACCTTACTAATAATTCAGCAGAGGACGGATGGCCTGCCTGGAACAGATAAAATGAGGATAGACGAATGAAAGCAAAAGAAAAGGCAAAAGAAAATAAGGATTCCAATCCGAGAGATTATGAACTTATAGTTATAAAAGGTGAAGAGGTAGGTGTTAAATATCCTCTGTCAGGTAAAAAATTAACTATAGGGAGAAGACGTTCAGGGGATACAAGACAGAATTATATATTAATAGAAGATAAGACTTCTACTATGTCCAGTTCACAGACTGATATACAGTGGGATAATAATTTAAATACCCATGTCTTATATCCAAGAAAGACTACAAATCCTACTAAAGTAAATAATAAGGAAGTATATAATTTTTCTCCTCTTTATCCGGGAAATAAGATAGAAATGGGTAAAGTAATACTTCAATATGAGAAAACCCACTATGGTGATGAACCGCCAACTCTCGACTCTATGATTTCAGGGGATGGTGCTGACGGTTCTGAGGATATATTTACAGGTGTAAATAAAGATTCTTCAAGTATGTCAAAAACAAGTGAAGATTATATTCTTCCTGATGAATCTCATAAATATCTCTTTGATGACGATGAAGAATTGAAAATTCATGATGATTTTACTCTTTCTCCTGAAAATGATAAGACTGATATAAAAATTGATTTTAAAGAAGATTTAAAAACTGAAAAGGAATATGAATTAGAAATGGTAGAAGGTGATGAGAAAGGTAAGATTTTTTCTTTAAATAAAGAAGAGATTTCAATAGGAAGAAAATCAAAGGGAAAATCTTCTTTACATAGAGATATAGAATTTTTCCCTTCTGATAGAACTATTTCACGAAACCATGCAAAACTTATAAGAGAAGGAGAAGATTTTTATCTTATAAATGAAAGTAAAAAGAGTATAACTCTTATTAATGGTTTACAGGTTCTGGAGAAAACCATATTACGTCATGGTGATTATATAAAAATTGGAGAAAATACCCTCCTATTATTCAGGGAAAAAGGTTATCTCTCTTCTAATGGAAATGAAAGTGAATCTACTATAATACCTGCAATAATAACTTCTGAAGAAGAGACTGAATGTCAACGACCTATGGCTTTTGTAGAGAAGGGACCCTTCTTTATGGGTTGTAACGAAGACCCTTATGCATCTCCTTTACATGAAGTTTATATAAAGGATATTTATATAGATATGTTTCCTGTAACTAATTCTGAATACAAAAATTTTGTTGATGCCACAGGATATAAATGTGAGGGATCATGGAATAGTGATTTTACAGGAGAGAATTATCCTGTTGTAAATATTACTTATAATGATGCTCTTGCCTATTCGTGCTGGGCTAAAAAAAGACTTCCCACTGAAGCAGAATGGGAAAAAGCTGCCCGTGGCAAAGACAGCAGGCAATACCCCTGGGGTAGTATGTGGGATGAAAGAAAACTAAATAGTAAAGAAAGTAATATTGGTGGTCCCAAGGCGGTTGATAATTTTCCTGATGGCGTGAGTCCTTATTCTGTTTCAAATATGATGGGGAATACATGGGAATGGACATGCAGTTCCTATAGTCCTTATCCCTACAGGGACGGTATAGAGGTAAGGGATTCAGGGAAAGTTATAAGAGGTGGTTCCTGGTTGAATAACCTTAAGAATGAGGGTTGTTTTACGAGATTTGAAGCATTTACTTTTGAATTCGGACCCGATATTGGTTTCAGATGTGTGAAAGATCTGTAGGGGCGAGGTATGCCTCGCCTATTCCGGCAAGTATTTATAAAGATAAGGAAAAGTCTAAATGGATGGTTTAAGTGAAACCTCAGTATTAAAAGATAAATATAATGTTACAAAACGTATTTACAGGGACGACTTTAGCTCTATATATATTGTTCAGGAAGTGAGATCTAAAAAAACTTATACCTTAAAAGAGATGTTTCATAATGTAAATGATTCTATCTCTCAGACAGTAATAAGAGAATTAACAAGAGTAGCTGAAAAAGGTGTAAAGTTAGATAAGAACCCTGATTCTCCCAGAATAGTAGATTTTTTTCTCTATAAAGGTAAAAGTTACATAGTACTGGATTATAAAGATGAAAAAAGTATTGAACGTTTGATGTTATATCCAACACTTGGTAAGACTCTGAGAGATCGTTATGTTACAGTGAGAGGTATAGCAAGCGGAGGATTTGGAACAGTTTATCTGGTTCGTGATATAAGCCTTCCCGGAAAATACTGGGCTATAAAAGAGATGCAGAATGAATGTGATCAGGAAATAATAGAAAAGAGTTTCAAAATAGAATCTGAGATGCTGGCAAAATTAGATCATAAGTGTATACCCAGGATTATAGATTCTTTTGGGGAAGGTAACAGACTATATCTTGTTATGGATTATATAAAGGGAGAGTCTCTTTCTAAATTAATTAAAAAACTTCCTGAAGGTGAATATTTTTCTGAAGAACAGATAGTAGACTGGGCCCTTCAGATATGTGAGATACTTTATTATTTACATAATAGAACCAATCCCATAGTGTTCAGAGATCTGAAACCTGATAATATTATGATAAATGAAGAAGGTCATTTGAAATTGATAGATTTTGGGATAGCCAGAGTATTTCAGGGAACAAATACTGCTACAACCAGGTACGCTCTTCTTACTGAAGGCTATGCCCCTCAGGAACAGTTTTTTGGCAAGGCAGAACCAAGATCTGATATATATGCTCTGGGCGCTACCATGATTTATCTTATAACGAAAATAAACCCCCAGAAGTTAGGCCCTGATTTTCCCAATCCTGCGACAATGAATCCTCACATATCTAACAGACTTGCTAATATTGTTCTCAAAGCATTAGAACCGAAACTGACAGATAGATATGAGACAATTCAGGAAATGGAAAAAGACCTCATGGATTTACAAAAATTGAAAGAAACCAGAGAACTTGAAGTCAAGCATATGGCAAAAGGTGAGTCTTATGAAAGTGCCGGAGAATATCTGAAGGCCAGTTTTGAATATATGAAAGCACTTGAACTAAACAGTAATAATGAGAAAGCTCTCTTAGGGATAGGGAGAACTTATGAAAATCTGGGGCTTAAAGATAAAGCCAGAGAACATTATCTGAAGATTTTAAAGAGTGAACTTGGCTCTGATGTAAAGGAAATTATTCAGCGTAAACTGGATGCCCTGTCTATGGAAGAACAGGTAACATTCGTAAAGAAAACAGGTGACGATGATGAAAGAACAGTACCTCTTACTGTTGTAACTCCACCAAAAGAAATTATAGATACTGAAAAAACAATTCCCAATCTACCTCAAAAGATTGGAGATTCTGAAAAAACGTTTTCTGATATGCCTCAAAAAATTGTAGATTCCGAAAAAACACTTCCTCTGATTTTTAGAGAAAATCAATCTTCTCAGGATAAAACAAAGAAAACCCTTATTGCCTCTGTCAGTAGACCTCCTGAGGTTTCAGGAGAGTCCAAAAAAGTTACTAAAATACCTGTACTATTTATGTCTGTAATAGTATTAATAATGATTCCGGTAATAGCAGGTATATTTTATTTTATTGATTCAGCCAGAATAAATCGTCTTTATACAACAACTCTTTCCAGTGTAATGGAAAAAAGAAATTTATCTAAAGCTTCAGAGAATATGGAGAATTTAATGCAACAGCGCAAGAACCTTTCTCCGGAACAATTAAGCCTCCTTGAAACCAACTGGCTTGAGTGGGGAAATTTATTAATGAAAGGAACCAGACCTGATTTAAAGAGTGTCAGAAAGATTCTTATAACAGTAAAAGAAATTAATGTGAGTAAAAAGAAGGATCTTGTGGAAGCTTATGTGGATTTATTGAATAAACATATTGAACAAAAGGAAATTTCTCTTAAAGAAGTAAGTGAAATTTTACTGGAGGTTGAACAATTAGACACAAAAGGTTTTGACAGGGATCTGGCTAAAATTCATAGAATAGCAGGTAAAGAATATGGGAAAGCAAAAAATTTTGAAGAGGCTAAAAAGCATCTGGATTTATCTCTAAAATTGGTACCTGAAAATATTGAAAGTTTATTTTTAATGGCTTCTTATTATATGGAAAAAAAAGATTATGATAAAACTATAGACTTAGGAAAGAAAGTTAATAATATCAGAGGATATATACTTCTTGCTGAAGCATATCTTGCAAAAAAAGATCTGGAGAATGCCATAAAATTCCTTGATAAGGCACTGAAATCCAGCCCTGGAGTGGAAGAGAAATCTAAAATTATTTCATACTATATTTCTGTTGGCCAGAATTACCTGGTGAATAAAAAATTTGATAAAGCAATTGATACGTTTACCAGAATTATGGACACAGACAAGAAAAATACTCCAGCAAATGAGAGACTGGCAGAGGCGTATCTTGGCAAAGGTGAGGAATTTTTTGAAAAATCTCTTTATAGTGATGCCAGTAAGTATTTTTTAAAGGTTAAGTCTATAATTACGAAAGGAAAGATCTTTGAAAAAGCAGAAGTATATCTGGCTAAAATAGAAGAGAAAACCATTACAGGTTCTAATACAGGGAAGGATTATTATTATGGTGGCGGATATGATGGTGGCGGATATGATGGAGGAGGAGGTAATACCGGAGGCGGAAATAAAGATGGCGGAGGTGTAATCGATCTGGGAACAATGTGATTGATCAATAATCTATGATTACCTTTATGAATTAATGCAATCAAGTAGCTGGTATCAATAAAATATATTCTATTCATTAACAGGCCTCTTATAAATATAATTATCAAGGTTCTCTGACAAATCAGCAGAGCCTAAATCAGTAGCCATTTCACTTGTTAACATTAATGGGTGGACGTCTTTTGAGGTGATACGTTATGAAAGAATCGAAAATTATGAAGGAGTTAAGAAAGATAAAAAGAGAATTAAGTAAGAAGATGAGCAGAATGTCATGGGAGGAAATGCAACAGTGGTTAGAGGAAGAAAAGAAAAAATGGGATGAAGATATGAGAAAAGAAGAGAAAGAAAAAGTCTAATTGCTAGTTTGAACACTGTGAAAGGAGAAATTGACTTATGAAATCATTAACCGTAATTCTACTTTTTACAATAATATTATTAATCCCTGTCTATGCCCAGGGAACAGATGAGTCATTAAAGAAAATAGAAGAGGCAATTCTTAGGGGAAATTATCAGACTGCTATCGACTATCTTAAAGCCGGTGCTTCTACTCATCCTGAATATTATTATTATCTTGGTCTTGCCTATCAAAAACTCGGGGATTTTAAATCAGGTATGGAATATTATAAAGTAGCTATAGATAAATGCCCTGTTAAATCTCAGCAGGCCTATATAGGATTGGCCCAGTGTGAGGAAGCCGTAAATAACCCTTCGGCTTTTACTCATTATAAAAAAGCAGTTAGTTTTATACCTGAATATAAAGATATTTTCAATATAACTTTTGGCCAGGCCACACAGGCAAAGATTGATGAATATAAAATTCTTCTGGAATTTCATCCGAAAGATTCCGGGGTACTAAAAAAATTGGTTATACTTTATGAAGGTAAAGGCCAATTAAGCCAGGGTATATCGACTCTAAAATATATATTAAAAAATAATGGAGTTAATTTTTAAAAAAGCTATTTACTTTTTCTTTTTTGTCGTGATATAAGATTATAAAGGTTTTTGAAAAGAAATAATTATATATAGATAATTTAAGGAGGTAATAATATGGGTGCGGCACTTGGTAATATGATGAGACAGAGTGCAGTAAACAGCTCTCAGAGTAGATTCAATCGTGAACTTGCTCAGGGGGCCAGAAGCGGACAGCTTAATAGAAATGAGTTTATGTATCTTTCCCAGTTTGATCAGCAGACAAGACAATTAGAGGGACAGTTTCTTAAAGATGGTAATCTGTCTCCTCAGGAAAAATCCATACTTGATCAGAGAATGGCTTATTCAAGACAGATGCTTGAGCTTTATAAAAGAGGAGATTTTCATCCTTTTACACAGGGGCCAACCAATCAGATTGAAGCAAGAGAGCAGAACCAGCTCAATCGTATTTATTCCGGTTTGAGAGATGGTAGTCTTGCTCAGGGTATTTTCGGAAGAGATGAAGGAGCAATGGCCCTGGATAGAGTTGGAGATATTTCTACCAATTACGGAAAAGCTCAGTTCGGCGGTGGGTACCTTACACCTGGAGCATGGGGAAGTCTTAATAATCAACTTAATAACAGCAGTGCCAATATTTATAATCTCAGAC
>JAKJGF010000363.1 GCA_022704525.1 Bacillota bacterium
AAGATCTTGCAACCTGCACATTTAAAGAAATTTTTTCTCCAGTCATATGAGAAACACTCTTTAAATCAGAAGAACTGGTTAATTGAACCTCCTTAGAATAATCTTTTTGAAGAGGAGAAAAGTCCTTACCTGACGCAAAACCTCCGTAGAGAGATATACCTATTATTGTAGCCCCTGTTAATAAAGTTCTCCGGGAAATATTAAATAACCCTGCTTTATCATTACCAGTCTCCAGACCTTTATTTCTGTCAGTAAAGATAAAACATCTTGAAGGAGAATGTTTTTTTGAAGACTGTTTTTGTTTCATACTTCTCCCTTTTAGAACAATGTCATTCATTTAAGGACTTTTCCCCTGTGGAGAAAGAAATGATATAACCTTTTTCTTAACTTGAATGCACAAGAATTTTCATTGTTGTTAAATTAATAACTTCAGTAGAAATAAACTTTTATGTTTAAAACTATCAGCAGTCATTTATAAGCAATCAAATCAGGAATAAAGCTGAAAGCTGAAGGTTGATAGCTAATAATTACTTAAGATAAATCCCTCCGGGGCCTTCAGGTTTAATAATATCTTTCAGTTTACTATAAGGAATGATTACCTCTTTAGGCCCTTCTGCATAGCAGGCTACCTGATATTCATTAAAATTTATTATAAGACCCTCATCTGTCAGATTAAAAGAACGGAAATTTTCCTCTTTTGGTCCTGCCCCTTCTTTAATCCAATCATAGTCAGGTTCATAACCCTGTTCTTTAGCATCTTTTCCGGCTTTATCACTTAATTCCTTTATAGAGTAATCTGAAATTACCTTTAAATAATCCGAGTTTTCCATGAATAAATCTTTCAGATTTATAGTTTTTCCTGTTTTCAGGTCATAATTTAATGTCCATATATCATGAGAGGGATGAGCAGCTCCTGCATAATATACCTCTGTTAAAAATTTTATACTTATAAGGTCATCAACTTTATTTATTATTGTAGATTCAAGAATAAAAGAACTTTTAAATTCACTTTTAAAATATTCAGTTTCGGCCATATCTTTCTTAAAAGAATTAACCTGTTCCTCTACAAGTGAAGTGATTTCCTTATTAAACTCATCCTGTATATCCTTATTTTTATAAGAATCTAAGAGGGGATAACTATATTTCAGTGAATAAGATATTACTTTATTATCTTTTAATTTTATTGTTTCCTCAGTTTCTTTATCCTTACTCATAAAAGTAAGACTCTTAGAAGCAAATCCTGCCTGAATTAAGCATAAAATAAGGACCAAAATTAAAATCAACCTGTATTTATACATAATCTCCTCCTTAAAATATTAAAATTTTAGACGAATTTCTATTTCTGAACCAAATTCCTCATTAAAAATTATTATACCACAAAAATATTTCAATGTAATCTCTAGATGGAAGAAAAAAGTGTTTCTTCTCTTATTCCTAAATGGAGAGATTTTGACGATAATACCGTATTTGACGATAATACCGTAAGAGAAGAGAAAGGAAAAGATGTTTATAAAGATATATTGCCTATTGACGCAGAAGTAAAGAAAGCTATTGAAGAGGAAACCGGTAAAACAATCACAGATAAATATATTTATCCAACACCAAAGAAATGGGAAGAATTAAGATTAGAAAATAATGTAAGAAAGGATGCAGGTGGTTTTTATGATGAAAAAGTTGGCATTGTAATCTCTCCAGAATATATTCATATCGCAACAGATAATACTATTCTTCCTAAAAGCATGGGTATTCAGGCTATAGCACATGAAACTTTTCATGTTTTTAGTTCACCAACTGAGCAAGCCTGGTCAAAAGAAATAAAAGAAGGTGCTGTTATTTATCATGAAAAATCAAGTAATGAATATATATTTCTTGAAGAAGCTACAACGGAAATTTTGAGTAGAAATTTTTGTGCTAATAAAATTAAAGGCATGACTCCTGAGATGTTTGTTAATGGGGCATATCAAAATCGTAGCTCAGATATGATATTAATGTTAACGAATAGACATCAAGGTAATAAAGAAGCTATTTTATCAGAGTTAATAAGAATAAGACTTGCAAAAGATATTAAAGAAAAAATAAATTTTATAAATAGCTTAGATTTTATGCCACATACAGCAACAGAAGAAGATTATCAAAAACTTATGATAAAGATAAGTGAATATGGTATAATAAATAGAGAAGCTGATTATAAAGACCCTGAATTTCGAAAGGATGTATGGTTATGGCTCTTGAAAAAATCAAAGAAAAGATTAGAGAACTACGAGAAGAGCTAATAAATAGCTTAGATTCTTATGAAGATGAGAAAAACCCTCATACTCCCACGAAAAAAGAGATTGAACACCTGGAAATAATATTTAAAGATATGATAGAACTTTATAGTAAAGTAAGAAGTGTAGAAGGGAAATTATCTGAAAATATTATTAAAGAGACTCATCAAATAGCAAAAGGGATAAGAATGTATGATCCTTTGTTTATATATATCCATCATGATATTATTGCTTTTATGGAAATATTACCCGATGGAGTTTTAGTGTAAATTATGGAAACTTATAATTATGAATTATCTTCTGATGCAAACCCTTATGACTTATTTCTTAAAAATTATTAGGGCCTTCAAAAACCTTATAGAAGAATTCGAAGTAATCTCACAGATTGCAGGAAAAATACAAAAGAAGGTAAAGGCCCTCATAAGAATAAATGGATATGACATAAAAAATGTTACAGCAGAAGGGGTTTTCA
The DNA here is from genome assembly GCA_022704525.1 of Bacillota bacterium. Classification (GTDB taxonomy): domain Bacteria; phylum Vulcanimicrobiota; class SpSt-956; order SpSt-956; family JAKJGF01; genus JAKJGF01. The sequence goes on from JAKJGF010000363.1 coordinate 2,740, forward strand.
CTGCAGGACTCTGGACCAAATTCGGAGTACCATTGAAAGAAATCCCAACCTTTATAAAAAAACTGGATAAACACTCTGAAAGTCTTCTCCTGAAATCATTGAACGTTGATGGGTATTGACTTTTCTCACTTCTTTATGTCTCATTTATTTTATAAAACTGTGCCAGAAAACCTCGTCCCCTTGTGGGCGAGGATGAATGGCACACCTCTTTTTAACTGTTGTTTTTTTGCTCATCAATATACCTCTGTATGGTATCAGCAGTTACAGTACCGGCAGTTCCAA
>JAKJGF010000364.1 GCA_022704525.1 Bacillota bacterium
CTTCTTTTGCCGAATACAAAAGTTTTTCCAGTATCTGCCAGTCTCTTTCAAAAGGATCCAGCATTGTTGTCTCCCCCGGTATAACATCTTCACCTATTTCCGTAAGTTTTTCTCTGAGTTTTCCAATAAAAGTGAGGCTCTTTTCAAATTCCTTCTTTTTACTCTGTAAATCTATTTCTTCTATCTTGAGCTGCCTTTTAGCTTTTTTCAGTTCTAATTCCATATGTTCCAGCTCTTTCCTTTTTTCAGGGCTCAGTTGTATTTTAGAAAGAGCTTCTTTTTCAAGCTCAAGAGCTGCTTCTTTTTCCTGTGTTTCCCAGAGTAATCTCTTTATTGTAAGCCGATCTTCTGAAAGGCTTTTTTGAAATTCCTCCCGATCCATTTCCAGTCTGGCTTTCTCATCAGCAACTTCCAGAAACTTCTTGTCAAGTTCTCTTCTTGCCAGATCTATTCTTTCTAAAAGTTCTTTCTTTTCTTTTTCAAAAAGCTTTTTTTCTTCATCCAGTAAATGTAATCGCCATTCCAGAGTTTTCTTTTCCTCCTTCAAGAATTTTTCAATCTCCCATCTTTCAGTAGTCAAATCTTCTTTTTCAAATTCAAAAGCCACGCCTTTTTTTTGTAAAAAACTCTTCTGTTCCTCCAGTTCTTTCAGAAATTGTTCTTTTTCCTCTTCAAATATTTTCAAGGATCTTTCAAATTCTTCCCGATCTTTATTTAATTCCTCTGACAAAAGTTCATATTTTTCTTTATTAATTCTTACTTCTTCTTCCAGCTTTCTTTTCAGAATTTTCTTCTCCTGCTCAAAAACCTCAATAGATTTTTCCATATCAATACGTTTTTTACTCATCTCATTTAATAAAACTTCATATTTGTCTTTCAGGCTAATTAATTCCTCTTCGGAAACTTTATCTATTATCTCATTATCATTCTTTAATGAAATTTCTAATTTCTTTTCTGGTAATGGTATAAAGCTCTCAATTTCAAAATCATCAAAAACTTCTCTCTCCTCTTGTTTTCTTTCTTCAAGAGATTTCAAAAATTCTTTCTTTTCCTTCTCAAGTTCATTCCTCTCTCTTCTTATATTTAATCTCTCTTTACCGAGCTCTTTATAAGTTTTATCTTTATAGAAATCCAGTTCTTTTCTCTCTTTATGTAATTCTTCTTTTATCAGGATAATTTCTTTTTCTTTCTTCTGGATTTCTTCTGCTCTACTGTCCAGTTCTTTTTTCATTACATCGAGATTATCTTCTGTTAGAGCAATCTTTGCTGCTTTCGCAGAACTTCTTATAAAGGTCTTCTTTTTTTCTGTAGAATCTTCTAAAAGATCTTCTTTTTTCTCTTGAGAAAACTCCTTCATTTCTTTCAACAGGTATAATTCAATCTGTTCTTGTTTTATTACTGGAAGAGATAGATTTTTTCCAAGTTCTATCAATTCATCTCTATATTCTTCTATATTCGTTCCATAACGCAAATATAATTCTTTTAAAAAATTATAATATATTCTTTCACCTTCCAGCATGGAAAATTCAGTATAATCAGATGGGGAATCAAAGTTATCGTCGTCTTTTAACAAAATTTCTTCTCCTCTCATAAAGGGGTCATGATTTACATCAAAAGTTATGCATTTCGAAAATTTAAAAGTAGGATTCAGAATACAAAAGACAGGAACCAGGAGTTTTAGAAATTATTCTGACTGCTGAATCCTGCATTTATTGGATCTTCATAAAAATTTGCATAACTCTTATTACATCTATTATACAGTCAGTAAAAGTGATTTTCAAGATAATAGCAAATAAAATAGTGAACTCTGATGACGGCATATCTTTTGCTCCAGAGCCCGGACAGGGACAGGTGTATATGTTTTTGGATACTTTTTTGCCTGTTGCGGTACTAAGTAGAGAAAGGGTTATGTAAGAGGGGCTAAAAAGCCCCTCCATAGTTTTTACGGAGATGAACTATTTACATTTACAGGAGTATATATATAAAGCTCTGAGTCATTCGCATTATCGATTGCATTCATAACCCCGAAGCCCACTCTATAGGTACCTGTAGCAGGATATTTATAACTAAATGTACCAGAACCATTACCATAGTCTCCAACGTCGCTAACTCTTGCAAGCACTTCAAAATAATAGTCTCCAGTGTCGACATTTACCACTGTAGCAAAGGCAAAATCATCATAGGGGAGATAATCCTGTGCCTGAAACTCCCAATTAGCAACAAGATATCTTCCCATCCTTCCCTTAACGGTCATTCCCATGGCTGAACCATATGTGCCATTCAGTGTGCCTCCGGACAGTGTGTCTCCGGGAATAGTCAGAAAGGTCTCAAGATCGGCAGCACTGAGGGCGCCGGCTTCTAAATGCACACGATCAGTCTCTACCTCTGTGTCACCTGTGTATTGCCAGACATATGGTATTGGCGTCACCTGCGGTATATCATCTATCCTGGGAGCCACAATGGCTATTTCTATATAACCGAGTTTAGAATGATTATCGCCGCCGGTGACTATAAGCTTCATTTTAGAAGGGAATTTAACGACTGACCTGTAGATTATATAAAAGTCATAAGTTGTACCGGGTGTAAGCTGTGTCTCGCCGGTCCAGGCAAAAAGAGAAGCACTGCTAAGAGTTTCCCACCCTGCAGGACCTCCTCCTGCAATGCCATTATAACAGGGAAAGCCAGGATTATCCAGTGCAGAAAGTTCAATATCAGTAATCTTAAGGGTTGAAGATGCTTTTTGTCTTAAACGGATCTTCAGGGTTTCTTTATCATAGCTGCTCTGCTCTGCTGTTAGTTCAAGCCCGCGGACTGCCATACCTGCGGTTCCAACAGCACTCATAAAATCAAATTCATTTGACAGATCCTGATTACCGCCTGGAGTGGGTGTGGGTGTTACTGTCGGGACAGATGTAGGAACTGGAGTAGTCGTTATTACGGGTGTTGATGTAGGTGCAGTTGTAGTTGT
>JAKJGF010000365.1 GCA_022704525.1 Bacillota bacterium
TAGAGTGTTTCTAATAAAAAAATTCCGTAAATAGGTATAATAAAATGTGTGTAGAAATAAATTAAGTATGAGACGAAAGAAAAAGAAAAAAAATCTCTTAAGGGGCCCTCCATATAATAAACCAGAGGAAAAATATGGAAGTCCGGAAGATTTAGTTAATTGGAGTAAAGAAAAGGGAAATAAAAAAGAGGCAAAAAAATTACTGACAATAAGAATGGTAATGTTAGAAGGAGAACCTATAGGATTAATGGACAAAAAAATAAATGATTACCTGTAGGGATGGCGTCTTTTATGTTCCACGTATATTTCTTCTTTCCCGTTCCATTCCTGTTTTCCATTTACTTCTGCCTTCCACTATTTTCCAGGAAGGGTCATCTCTGTGATCCAGTGTTTTAAAAGACTCTCCCAGTGATTGTTTTTCTTCATAAGACAGACCTTCGGAGGAGGATATCTTTTCATGATAATCTTTTATAAGCCTCATTTCTCCTCCGTCAAGCCATACTCCGTGACCGTTAGGACAGTAATCAACCCAGATGCCAGAACTGTATTGAAACCGGGTATTATCCATTCTTTCCCTGCAGCCGGGGCATTTTCTGGTTTCCTGCGATCTTTCAAAAGTGTGCAGTGTATGAGCATCTGCTTCAAATATTTCCGGCCAGTCTGCACTGCCCTGGAAACTTAAAATATTATTTAAACTATCCTGACTCAAAAAACATCCCCTGCATTTATAACAGATATAGAGTTTTACACCGAAATTTTCTCTTGTCTGTAGCTGCTGGTCATTGCAATTAGGACATATAAGGGGGTCAAGCATTTTTGTTTTCGGATCCTGAATAAAACCTGAGAAAAATTTTTTCAAGAAATCCACTGTAAATATACCTCTTAATATATTATAACTCCCATTCCGCAACCCTAAAGTTAGAAAAAACGGAATTAATTGTAGGATATAAAAAATAATTCTATGGAGTAGGATAAAACTCCTTTTTAGTTGAATAGAAGTGGAAAAGAAAGACGTCCTTAGTACCGCAACAAACAAGTTAGTATCCATCTTACAAGCCTGTCCCTGTCCGGGCTCTTACGCAAAATCTATGATCCTGCTGCAATGAAATCTGTTATTACAGAATATGCAGTTTTGTATTTATTTAAGTTATAACTTTCTCCTTTGACGGCATATCTTTTGCTCCAGAGCCTGGACAGGGACAGGTGTATATGTTTTTTGGACACTTTTTTACCTGTTGCGGTACTAAGATAATCCCGGGGAAACAGAAACTTATAAAAAAGAAATAATATACCTGCACAGTAAATTTTACAGGGAGGTGTTATTTATGAAATTATTAAACCCTCTGGAAGCAGGGTGTGATGAAGAAGGCCTGAAGGAATTATTCTTCGAAGAACCTCTCGGAAGTATCTTTTTTACTAAAGGGGCAGATGAAATTATCGAGAAAGTAGGTGAAGACACCTTTATTAATAAACTTTGACTATTTGCCGCTCGCTCCTGGGAATGACATAATAAAATTTCTGCCCCTTTCGGCTTTTCTACTGAGGGCAGAAGGTATATGCTATTTGTCCGGCAGGCGCCGGCACAGAAGGAGGCATGGACAGAAATATGTGCAGCAGAAGTAATGTGATTATTTTACTTAACATAAATAGCCTGCTCCTGCCCCCGGGTTCCTTAATGCGTTAATCTCTACCCTTTCCCGAAAATTCAAAAAAAGGGTAAAAGAGTAAAAAAATAAAGTGTAACTAAGGCACACTCCTTACAGGACGAAAACCGACGTGGCTGCCGCGGCCGGACGGGCTGATGCCGCTACGGCCAGCAGACCGGCAGTAAAAGGCATCATAGTACCAACTGCCGCCGCGTATGACACGGAGAGAGCCTGAACCAGGGCCAACTGGATCTATCTGAGCAGTACCGCTATAACTTCCATACCAGTCATTAACCCACTCCCATACATTTCCACTCATATCATATAAACCAAAGTTGTTGGGCAATTTTGTACCCACTATATTGGGATGACCTCCTGAATTACTATAATACCAGCAGTAATTTCCTATATTAGGAGGATAATAAGAATCTCCCCAGTAATAATCATGAAAAGTTGTCTCACCGGCACGGCACGCATATTCCCACTCTGCCTCAGTAGGTAGTCTGTAACCTTTTTTAGTTATATCTACATTATAAGAACCATCATAACAGCGTTCTGAAAAACCAAGACCGGGCGCCTCATCTGTAAGCCAGTTGCAGTAATCTGCTGCATTAAACCAGCTTACATTCTCTACAGGATAATTCGGATCTATCCACCCTCCTGTATGAGTGGCATCATATAGTAAATATTCCTGATTGGTTACTTCACATCGTGACATGTAAAAATTATAAGTAATTGTTACCTCATGGCGGGGTCTTTCATTACTAGATCCAGATCCCCCGTCAGGGTCTCCCATCTGAAATGTTCCGGCAGGCAACAATACCATCTTCCCTGATGTGTCAGTAACTATAAAATTCTCAGCAGATGTCGCAGTCCCCCCCGGCGTCGTCACACTTATCTTTCCCGTAGCAGCACCGGCAGGCACTGATACTTTCAGAGTAGTAGTACTGGCACTGGTAACCACTGCATCAACACCGTTAAAACTTACGGTATTGCCGGAAGGAATTTCAGAAAAATTACTTCCAGTTATTGTTATCTCTTCTCCCTCATCTCCGGAAGAAGGAGAAAAACCTGATAATAGAGGAGATAGAGCATGAACAATAATAGTTCCAGACTTCCCGGAATAATTATATATACCTGCCGCGTTAAATATATAAGACGTTCCATCATAAAGAGAAGGAATATTTGGCTGAACAGCAGAAATTACACCTTTCAGAAGAGCAGGGGTAGGACTTAAGGCAGGAAGGGTCTCTACAGTACTATCCGCATTGTCCCAGTTCTGAAAATACACTTCTCCACCTGCCGATATTTCTATATTT
>JAKJGF010000366.1 GCA_022704525.1 Bacillota bacterium
TGAGTAGATGCAGTATCCAGTTCACCCTCTTCAACATAAATATCACCGAGTTTATTATGGATAGCCAGGTTTGCAGCATCAATCTCAAGTAGTTTTTTGTAAAACTTTATAGCCATCTTATAATTACCATTTTCATAATAAATATCTCCCAGACTATTTAAAACTTTTGTATTATTCCCCAGATTAAGACATTTTTGATAATTCATAATAGCATTATTTATATCACCGAGTTTTTTAGATAGCTCTGCCACACGTTTATAGAGATCCTGATTTTGAGGCTCAAGAGAGATAGCCCTTATAAAACAATCACGGGCAAGAGCATATTTATTATATTTCTCATAAATTATCCCTGTATTAAAAAGAGCCTCAAAATGATTTTTATCCAGGCTTAAGACCTTTTCATAACTATCCAGAGCAGAAGAATCATCACCGATTTTTGTAAATATCATCCCCAGATTTATATATATATCGATAAAATTCGGGTCAATTTCTGCTGAAGCCAGATAGTACTCTATAGCTTTTTTATACTGTCCCAGTTCTTTATATAATTGAGCAACTGTATAATAGGCATCCAGATAATTTTTATCCAGTTCTATAGTCTTAATTAAATTTTTTATAGCTTCTTCACTATCATATCTGGTAAGAGCAATATTTGCCAGTTGAAAATATATAAAAGCCTGTTCAGAGTTAATTTCCAGAGCCTGATTAAAATACTCTACTGCCCTGTCGAGATCAGACCTTTTTATAGAAATAAGACCCAGTGTTACAAATGGCTCAGAAGACTCATCTCCTAATTCCTGTGCTTTTATAGTATGATATTCAGCCTGATCAAGTTTATCCTGTTGCAGATATACTTCAGCAAGGCCAAGATGTGATGAAGTAAAGAAAGGATTTATCTCGAGAGATTTTTCGTACTTCTGGATAGCAAGTTCAAACTCGTCGAGGGCATTATAACAGGATGCCATATAAAAGTGGACTTCAGCATTTCCTTCTGTAACAGGAAGAGATATTTCAAGACACTTTAGAGATGTGTTGTATTCCTCTTTTTCCCAGTATATTCTGCCCAGTTCATAATGGGCCAGTTCATCATGGGGATATAAATTTAATACAGACTGATAATGAGATAGAGCTTGATCCATCTTGCCCAGATTAGAATAACAGTCTCCCATTCTGGAATGGGCAAGACCATAATTTTTATCCAGTTTTATTACTGTCCTATAATAAGATAAAGCTGTCTCATAGTCTCCTTTGTTTCTATATAATTCTCCGAGCTCATAATAAGAATCTGGATTGGAAGGATCCTTTTTTATAAAATTCTTTAAAGATTCCACATTTTTGGTCTGATGTCGATCTTTCGGCGACTCATATAGTATTTTCTCTTTTTGTTCTTCTTCAGAAATTTTATCAGGAATTCTTTTGAATCTCTTTTTAAACAAAAGGGACACCTCTATCCACACAAATTAGAATTACTATTTTCTGGAAATTATAACATTATAGTGCCTTTCAGTCAAAAAAAGTATTGTAAAATTTTATAGTTTTTGTTATTATGTCTGTACATTTTATGTATTATAAGAGAAAATATTAAAATTTCTTAAACCACCAATAAAGATTTGTTATGCCTGAAAAGTTACTGGTTTAATTAATATATATTAGCTCAATTATTTTTTTTTTAGTTTTTACAGGTAAAATTGGCTTATTATTATGGTTTTTGGTAAACTTTCCTGGTATAATAATATTATCTTTAAACAGAATAATCCTGATGGAGGTTTTATTTATGAAAGAAATTTCTCAGGTAAAAACGGCAAATCCGGAGACAGTATTGGAGAAGAAAGAGGTTGAAGAAACGCCAAAAAGCCAGGAAAAATCTCAGGATATTGATAAAGAACTGGAAAAAATAAGTTATACAACTGTATGTCCTCAGTGTAAGTTTGACCTGGGGGAAAAAGCCTTTCAACTATATCTTAAGGTCTGTCCTGAATGTAACTATCATATCCGTCTTACTGCTTTTGAGAGATTAACCCATCTGGTAGATATTGGAACATTTAAAGAATGGGATAAAAATATAACTCCTGTTGACCCTTTACATTTTGTAGATAAAAAGACCTATCAGGAAAGGTTGATGGAAGCTCATAAAAAAACCGGCCTTAAAGATGCGGTCATTACAGGTGTGGGAAAAATAGATGGAACAGATGCAGTGTTCTGCGTTCTGGATTTTGAATTTATGGGCGGAACTATGGGTTCAGTAGTGGGAGAAAAGATATCTAATGCCTTCCAGAGAGCAATTAAAAAACATTTGCCTGTTATCAGTGTGGTTTCAAGCGGAGGTGCCCGCATGCAGGAAGGTATGCTTTCATTGATGCAAATGGCGAAAACTGCAGCAGCAGTTGCACGTTTTCAAAAACTCGGTCTTCCTTATATAAGTGTTCAGTCAAATCCCACTACTGGTGGAATTATAGCCAGTTTTTCGTCTCTTGGAGATGTAATTATAGCAGAACCGAAAGCACTCATAGGTTTTGCAGGTCCCCGTGTAATAGAACAAACAATAGGAGAAAAGCTTCCTCCCGAATCACATACTGCCGAATTTGTTCTTGAACATGGTATGATCGATAAGATTGTGGAGAGAAAAAATTTAAAACTGCGAATTTCTCATCTCGTAAAACATCTTATCCGAAAACCAGTACAGAAATTTCCAAGGTTACGAGCACCCCATCATAAACCTCTGAAACACATCGATGCCTGGGAAGCGGTAGAAGCTGCAAGAAATCCTGAACGGCCCACTTCTCTGGATTATATTCAGCGCATATTTGCCAATTTTATTGAATTTAAAGGAGACGGTTATTATGGTGATGATCCGGCAATAATTATAGGTGTAGGGGAGCTTGAAGGGCAGACTATTGCTATAATCGCGCAGGAAAAGGGAAGAAATGATGAAGAACATAAAT
>JAKJGF010000367.1 GCA_022704525.1 Bacillota bacterium
CAAAATCTATGATCCTGTTACAATGAAATCTGTTATTACAGAATATACAGTTTTGCATTTATTTAAGTTATAACTTTCTCCTTTGACGGCATATCTTTTGCTCCAGAGCCCGGACAGGGACAGGTGTGTATATTTAAAATTTTTTGGATATTTTTTTACCTGGAACGATACTTAGATAAATTATACCAGAAGTTTTATATTTTGCAAATTAAAAAAACAGAATTCAGAAGCCAGATTTTAGAAGATTTTTTATCCTGACTTCTGAATTCTGACTACTGAATTCCTTATATTCAGAACCTTTCAGTAATCATATTTCGTCTCACGATTTACTTATTAGGACAGGCTGCCATTTTAGCAAGAACTTCAGCTTTATCTATCTTCTCCCAGGGTAAATTAAGATCAGGTCTTCCAAAATGTCCGCTTGCAGCAAGTTCTCTATAAATAGGTCTTCTCAACTTGAGATCTCTTATAATAGCACCGGGACGTAGATCGAATACTTTTTCTACAAGTTTAGTAATTTCATCTGGATCAATCTTTTCAGTTCCAAAGGTATCAACATATATGGATACAGGCTTTGCTACACCGATTGCATAGGCTATCTGAACTTCGCATTTCTCGGCAAGTTCAGCGGCCACTATATTTTTGGCCACATATCTTGCAGCATAACAGCCAGAACGGTCTACCTTTGTGGGATCTTTACCTGAGAGGCATCCTCCACCATGACGTCCCATACCGCCATAGGTATCAACTATTATTTTTCTACCTGTAAGACCGGCATCTCCCTGGGGACCTCCAATAGCAAAACGACCTGTAGGATTGACAAAAATTCTGGTCTTTTTATCCATCATATCTGAAGGTATAACAGTATTTACAACTTTTCTAATTATGTCGTTTCTTATAACCTCCTGAGGAATATCAGGGGCATGCTGGGCAGCAATAACAATAGTATCTATTCTTACAGGCTTGCCGTCATGATATTCAACAGTAACCTGGGATTTACCATCAGGTCGAAGATAGGGAATCTCACCATTTTTACGCACAGCTGAAAGCATCCTGGTAAGTTGCTGGGCAAGAGAAATAGGAAGAGGCAATAACTCTGGAGTTTCATTACAGGCATAACCGAACATCATACCCTGATCACCTGCTCCTATAGCCTCAATTCTATCATTTTCCATCTCACCTCTTTTAGCTTCAAGAGCCTTATCAACACCCATAGCTATATCAGGTGATTGCTCATTAATTGACACAGTAACTCCACAGGTGCTGCCATCAATACCATATTCTGCTTTTGTATAACCTATACCTATAAGAGTATCACGGACAATTTTATTAATATCTACATAGCATTTAGTGGTAATCTCACCGGCTACATGAACAAGACCTGTGTTAACAACAGTTTCACAGGCAACCCTTCCCTCCGGGTCATGCTCCATTATTGAATCAAGTATAGCATCGGAAATCTGATCTGCTATCTTATCCGGATGTCCTTCTGTAACAGATTCTGAAGTAAATAAATATCTCCTTTTCATTTGACACTTTTCTGGTTTTAACCAGTATACCTCCTTCGTTTATTGAATTAACTTTCAGCCATCAGTTTTCAACTTTTTATTCCTTAATCTGATTGCTGACTGCTGATTGCTGACTGCTTATAAATACACATATAATTATATTCTAGAAAATCACCTCCTGTGGTGTAGGAGTAAAGACACCTTCTGGAACAGGTGCCTTTTTCTTTTTAGTTAAATCTTCATACCATAATTTCCAGCTACTGGAATAAGAATATCTTTGAATTCTGTTGTTCTCTGTATCTACTATAAAGATATCACCCTGGTCAGGACTGACAGCAATCCCATGAGGCTGACTGAACTGTCCTTCTCCATATCCCGGTCCTCCCCAGGTTCCCAGGAATTCACCATCCTGAGTAAATTTCTGAATCCTGTGATTACCCGTATCAACAACAAGAAGAAAACCATACTGATCAAGTGTTGCAAAGGTAGGAAATTGAAATTCTATCTTTCCTCTATCATTTCCATACCCCACCTGCCCCCACTGGGTTATAAAAGATCCATCAGTACCAAACTTCTGAACTCTGTGATTAAAGGTATCTATTACAATAACCTCACCTGTAGGAAGGCAGAGAACATCCCAGGGTTTAGAAAACTGCCCTGTATTGGGGCCTTCATTATGTTTTGGGAAACTATTATTCCAGGGATTATTCAAATTTGATGGCCCCATATTTTTCCCTGTTCCACCGACTTTACTGTAAGCTATATTATCTTCAAGTGTTTTATAAGTTAATTTCTGAACTCTGTTATTTCCAGCATCAGCAACAAATAAATTCCCTTCTTCATCAAAAGTAAGCCCGATAGGCTGATGTACTTCTCCTAAGTCATCTCCATCATTACACTTTGCATCTACAAACTGCCCCTTTTCATCTATTCTGACAATACGGCTATTTTGATTATCACTTATATAAATATCACCTATGCCTGTAATGGTAAGTCCATAGGGTTGATCAAGTTCGCCTATATCAGAACCGCGTTTTCCAAAAGCAGCAAGAAACTCTCCTTTAGAAGTAAATTTTTGAATCCTGCAATTACTGGTATCAGCTACATAAACACACCCGGCATAATCTACTGAAATACCGAGAGGTGTCTTAAACTGACCCGGTTTTACACCTCTTTCACCCCAGGACGTTATAAAATTTGGAACACCTTTAACAGGCTTTGGAGTTTTCTCTGGAATCTCAGGGTCTGCAGGTTCATTACCGACATCTACCGGAGCAGGTTTATCTCCCGGTGTGGGTGTATCCTTTGCTAATTTACTCGAAATTGCATGGGCCATCTTTTTCAGCATCTCATAAAAGCCTGAAAAAAACTTCCCAACTCCTTCCATTTCCTTACAGCCTGACATAGTAAAACAAAGAAAAAAAAGAAAG
>JAKJGF010000368.1 GCA_022704525.1 Bacillota bacterium
CCGGGCTCTGGAGCAAAAGATATGCCGTCAAAGGAGAAAGTTATAACTTAAATAAATACAAAACTGTATATTCTGTAATAACAGATTTCATTGTAACAGGATCATAGATTTTGCGTAAGAGCCCGGAGAGGGACAGACTTGTGAGATGGATACTAACTTGCCTGTTGCGGTACTTAGTACAATTGATGAATAAGTGGTATGAGAGATGAGAGGTGAGAAAAATAATGGATTCTAATTTGTTACCTTGACTAAAAGGTAAGTTTAACTTATAATAAAATTCTTGAGGGGGGTGTAGCTTAGCTGGTAGAGCGCTTCCTTCGCAAGGAAGAGGCCGGCGGTTCGAATCCGCCCATCTCCAGTAGGGGCGTTTCGTAACGCCCTTCATTATTAAATCTTCTTTTCACTGTCAATAATGAGTGTAACAGGCCCCTGATTGTATATTTTTACTAACATAGATTCCTGAAATATACCTTCTGCTACAAAGAGTCCCTTTTCTTTAATAACTTCGATAAAGTCTTTATATAATTTTATGGCATATTCCGGTTCTGCCGCATCAGTATAGCCCGGCCGTCTTCCTTTCCGGCAGTCTCCATAGAGAGTAAACTGTGAAACTACCAGAACTTCTCCTCCTGCATCCAGTACAGACAGATTCATTTTATCTTCTTCATCGGGAAAGATTCGTAAATTGGCTACTTTTTCCGCCATCCATTCCACATCTTTATGAGTGTCATTTTTTCCCACTCCCAGGAGAACAACTATACCTTTATTTATTTTACCTTTAATTACTTCACTCCTCTCTTCTTTGACTAAAACTTCTGCTTCTTTAACTCTCTGAACTACTACTCTCATTCATTTTCCCTCCTGAAAAAAGGTGATTGGTGATCGGTGAGAAGATTAATCAGGTTACTATAGATTTATAAATTAACACTTACCATTCACCTTTCACGATTTTTTTTCCTGAACAATTCTTTTAACCTGTGTTATACCATTTATATTTTTAATTTTCTTAATCAAATTATTAAGTTGTTGTATATCCTTTACGTCTATAACAATCTTGACTACTGCTTCTCCCATTCTCTCTGTATAAGCACTTATTGATCTTGAATTTATCAATTCATCTTTAAGTAAGGAGGTTAGATCATTTAACATACCCGGTCTATCCCATCCATTTATAAGTAATTGAACAGGATAAACATTTTTCTGTTTTTTTAGTGACCAGTTAACTTCTATAAGGCGTTCTTTATATCTGGAAAAAAACTTGAAATTATGGCAGATTCTTCTATGAACACTTACACCCCTGCCCTGGGTAATATACCCTATTATATCTTCTCCTGGAAGGGGATTACAGCATCTTACAACTCTGATTACAAGATTTTTTATGTCTTTCACCTGAATAAAATTTTCACCATCATAGGAAAGGTCTATTCTTTCTTGTTTTTCAGAAAGTTCTGTAGGGTCAGATTTTTTCTCTTCTATTTTTCCAATAATATTATCAAGTTCTTCCCTTAAAATTTTACTTATCTGAACTACCGGTATATCACCATAGCCGATAGCAGCAAGAAATTCTTCTTCAGAATTATAAGCAGGATATCTCTTCATTACTCTTTCAAATAAATCCTTTTTCGAAAAACCTCTCCATATTCTTCTTAATTTCCTTATCTCTCTGTCAGTTATTTCCTTACCCCTTAAAATATTTTCTTCACGCTTTTCTTTTTTGAACCAGTTTCTGATTTTATTTTTTGCACTGCTGGTGTTACATATATTCATCCAGTCTCTGCTGGGGCCACTGCTTACATTCGAAGTTATTATTTCAACTATATCTCCATTTTGGAGTTTATAATTAAGAGGAACTATTTTACTGTTTACTTTGGCACCGACACATTTATTACCTACCTCTGTATGAATTCTGTAGGCAAAATCAATAGGTGTGGAATTTGCCGGTAAATCTAATAAATCTCCCCCTGGAGTAAAGACAAATACCTGACTGTTTAAGAAATCCATTTTAAGAGATTGAATGAATTCCTTTGCATCTTTCAAATCTGCCTGCCAGTCTATAAGCTGTTGAATAAATGGTGTAATCTGTTTTTGAAATTTTCTATCGTCTTTCCATCCTTCTTTATACTGCCAGTGAGCTGCTATGCCGAATTCATCAATGCGGTGCATCTGCCAGGTTCTGATCTGAAGTTCCATAAGTTCACCTGATGGACCGAAGACGGTTGTATGGAGTGACTGATAACCATTTGCTTTTGGAGTGGCTATATAATCTTTGATCCTGTCAGGAAGAGGTACCCATATACTGTGGATTATACCCAGTACTCCGTAACAGTTACTTACAGTGGGTACAATAACTCTTAAAGCTGTAAAATCATAAATTTCTTCCAGACCTTTTTCTTTATTGTTCATTTTCTGATATATTCCGTAATAATGTTTAAATCTGCTTTCAATCGTAGCTTTTATATCATTTTTTATTAATTCTTTATTAAGAAGTTCAGTGGCTTCTTTAAATATTTTGTTGCTTTTGGCTCTTCTTGTATCTACCTCTTTCATAAGGGTACTGTAAACTCCCGGTTCAAGATATTTAAAGGCTAAATCTTCAAGTTCATTTTTTATATGCCAGATGCCGAGTCTGTTTGCCATAGGAGCAAATATTTCTATTGTTTCCATAGATATGGATTTCTGTTTATTTTCCGGCAATGAAGAAAGGGTTCTCATATTGTGAAGTCTATCTGCAAGTTTAATAAAAATAACCCTGAGATCCTTGGCCATAGCAAGAAAGATTTTACGTAAATTTTCTGCCTGACGTTCTTCTTTACTTAAACCTTTCTGGTGTGGTGCTGTAGTATCACTGATTTTTGTGAGTTTTGTAACTCCGTCTACCAGATTAACCACTTCTTCGCCAAATAGTGAAAGCATTTCTTCGTAAGTTACGGGGGTATC
>JAKJGF010000137.1 GCA_022704525.1 Bacillota bacterium
AATCAGGATATTAATAGAGCATATAATAGGAAATATTATTGATATATACAACTTGAATCAGGAGAAGGAATATTTATACAGACTGGAGAATATAAATTATAAGGATAATTTTAGAAACCTGATATAATTTATATGCTTAAGAATTTTCGTGATTGTTAAATTATTAATTTTAAAAGATATTTATTAGAAGTTATCCATAGACATTATTATCTGGAGTTAAAGGCTGGAGGGATTTTTAATGAGGGACCCTGAAGGGAATCTATTGCCAGATACTGTTTTACAAGAACGTTATAAGGTTATTAATCTCATTCAAACCGGCCCTACCAGTAGAATGTACCGATGTTTTGATATAAAACGTAACAGACATGTATTTGTTAAGGAATTAATTGCAACTTATACAGATCCTTCCTTAAGACAGCAGGCCATAGAACAATTTAAAAAGGAAGCAAAAATCTTATTTAAGCTTAAACAGGAAAATCTTCCTAAATTTGAGGATTATTTTGATTATGAAGAAAATAGATATCTTATACTTGAATATGTAGAAGGTAAAAGATTAAATGTTATTGTAGAAAGCCAGACTTCTTTTTTATCTGAAAGGCAGGTAATAGATTGGAGTATTGAACTCTGTGAAGCTCTGGCATATCTCCATAACAGGGAACCCAATCCCGTTATTTTCCGTGATCTGAGTCCCCAGAGTATACTTTTAGCAGATGAAGGTAAATTAAAACTTATAGATTTTGGTATCTCCAAGATATATGAAGCAGATGCAAAAACTATGGGTATAGCAAAAACTATGACTCAGCATTATTCCCCTATAGAACAGCACGCAGGGACTACAGATAAAAGGTCCGACATCTATTCACTTGGAGCAACTATGTATTTTTTAATAACCAGAGAACCCCCAATGGATTGCATTGAACGTATTGTAGAAGATGAACCTATGGAACCCTGTAGTAAATTTAATCCCGGAATCTCCAGGGAACTGGAGCGAATTATAATGAAGGCTATGGAAATTGATAAAAAAGATCGATATCAGGACATAGAGGAGATGAAGGCTGAGCTGGTAAAACTTGCATCATCAACACCGGCAATTACTGATAAAGTCCAGACCCAGAAAACAGCTATGGATATACATACTCCAAAACCCTTCAGTCAGATAAGAGAAGGTTATGATAAATCTTTTGAAAGGAAAGAGGTTATAGATACGAGGACTGTTGACAAAAGTATATTATCCCTTAAATCGCCAATAAAGCGTGACTCCCTCTTATCACCTTCAAAACCGGCCTTTCAGAGCAGTGAAGATAAAAGCCCTCTTATGAGCAGACCCGTAGCAGGTAGTACTTTCCCATATCAGCAAAAACCTGTTACTACTCCGCCAAAACCGGAAGAAAAACACAGACTCTTTGGCAGTCAGAAGGTTGTAGATGGAAAACCTCTAGAAGGTACTGTTAAATCTTTTAGTCGACCTGTCGGTACAGATTTTCACGGTGGTAGTTCTCTTATACCTTCAAGAAGGCGTTTTCTGGAAGATCGTGAACGGCCTATACCTTCCAGAATGCCGAGTAAAGAAGGCCTGCCTGAACCATTGCAGGATCAACATCCTCTACCTCCCAGGCCTCCTTTTAAAGGAGATATTGGTCAACCTGTAGAGAAATATCCACAAAGAGACATACGTCCACAGGAAGGTAGTGATATATATTCCCAGAGACCTTCCAGATTAAGTGATTTTCAACCTGTAGAGAGATTTTCACAGAGAGATATTCATCAAGATGAAGATTTACATAGACCTTCGAAATCGCCTTTTAAGGGAACCTTTACTCAGGAAACAGAAAAATCTCAAAGAAGAGAAATCGAAGAGAATAAGGAAGAAAATTTTATACCTCTAAAAACACAGTTCAAGGGAACTGTTACTCAAGAAATGGGAAGAACTAAAAGAAGGGAATTCTCTGAAGAGGATGAAGACTTAACTGTATCTTTCAGAGCAAAACCTTCAGATACTCCTAAATCTCAAGATTTTAAAGATATTATGGAAGAGAGAATGCCTAAAAAAGAGGCAGTCGATGAACATAAGACCTTAATTATGAAGGGTATACAGGAATTCATGCCACCCCCCAGAAAGGGGAAATTTTCAGGAAAAGAAGAACCAGAGATAAAAGAAAAACCCCTTACTATTATCCAGAGAATTTTTAATATATTCAAGTTGAAACGCGGTTTGTAATTAGAATTAATCCCATTGAAACCATTCTATAGACATATTTTATAATATCAAAATAACTTACTTCCATATCCTGTGCTATTTCCATAATACTCTTACTACCATCTATAAAATTTAACAAATTTCTTTCTTCATCATAAAGGGAAACAATTTGATATTCCTGTAAACTGTTTAAGACCGGTATTTCATAAGGTGAAGATATAGTAAGCCTTAATTTTGCCATCTCCCTGTTTTTTCTCAGGCTTCTGGTAATAAATTTATCTTTCTTTATTTTAATAGTTTCTTCAGGTGGCATAGTATGCATAGTAAATGTTACTTCTACTCCCTCCCAGCAGAGAAAACTGTAAACAGCATTTTCTCCTTTTAGCTTCCCCAGTACTGCGTGAATAATATTTCCTTCTTTAAACCATATTTCACCTGTTTCTTTTGAATTTTTTAAGAGCATTTTTCCAGTGGCCCTATTTGAAGAAAAGTGTATCATAATTGTTATAAAGCTATAGTTTTGTAATCTTATAACAGAACCCATTTCAAAAACAGGTTTTTTAAAGGTAGACTTTGTTATTTTTTTTTCTATAATATTAGAGATCCGGTTATCTATGGCAAGACCACCTCTATAGGCTTTCCTTATAGCTTCTGTTACACTCTTTATACTTCCACCTTTTAACATATATCCTTTAGCACCGGCTATAAATGCTCTGCGGACAACCTTGGTTTCAGAAAGAGCTGTCAACATTATAATTCTTGCTTCAGGATTAAGTTGCAGTATGGATCTGGTAGTTTCTATTCCATCCAGCCCTGGCATATTTATATCCATAAGTATAACATCCGGTCTGGGAGATAGATTTTTAGATAGATCTATGGCACTTTTACCATTAGAAGCTTCTCCAATTAATTCCATATCATTTGTTCTCTTAATAATAGATTTAAATAAAAGACGCATAACCTGATCATCATCTACCAGAAAAATTTTAATTTTATTTCTTTCCTGAAGGCTCTTCTCATCACCGGGTAATAATGCTGTAGTATCATGACCATAATATTTTGTATAAATAGCTGTAAGATTATCTCTAAATTCAGAAACTTTCTGATAACGTGACTGAGGTTCCTTCTTTAAAGCTTTAGAAAGTATAAAGTCCATTTCATTTGAAATCCGGGGATTCATACTTTTAAGGGATGTAAATTCAAAGGGTACTGATGGAGCGACAGCTGTAAGGAGATGATAAATAGTAGCACCAAGAGAATATATATCACTTCTTGTATCCTGTTCTCCTTTATATTGCTCCGGGGGAGAATAACCTTCTGTACCAATAGGAGATAACCTGCCGTGAATTTTAGAAAGAACTCTCGCAAGTCCAAAATCTACAAGAAATATTTTGGAATCAGAATCACGGAGTAATATATTTGATGGTTTAAGATCACCATAAATTACAGGAGGAGATTGAGTGTGGAGGTATTCAAGTATTGAACATATAGAAAGAGCCCATGAAAGTACTTTTCTTTCAGGAATACCCTGGCCAAAACTTTCTTCTATAATAGTTTCAAGATCATTTCCTTCTATATAATCCATTACAAGATAATAACCTTTTTCTTCATTAAAATAATCCAGCACCTCTGGCAGATTAGGATGTTGAAGAGTCGAAAGTATCTGTGCTTCTCTTCTGAAATCTACAACAAGTTCTTCTCCTGAAATACTGGTATTAATAGATAACTCTTTAATAGCTACCAGCTTATTTCTGAGCATATCTCTGGCTAAATATATTGTTCCCATAGTACCAGGTTTAATAGGTTCTATAATAGAATATCTATTTCTCAAAATAAAATCTGATTCCAGAAAACCATCTGTCATAGAGGCCTCCGTTCTTTAAAGAAAGTATGAAGAAATACACTGACAAATATCATTATACATGTCCAGGTATACACAAGAGGTGGATATATAATCAAATCCCGGGATAAAAAGTCTATATTTGTTAACCTTATCTCTCTTGGAAGTATTCCAAAAAGAAAAAAGGTACTTTGAGAAATATTTATTGTAAATATGGTACTTAATAATGTAGTCAGAATTAGTGCTATAAAGAAAGCTTCAGAACAGCACAGTAATAATACATTCACTGCTAAAATATGTCCTGAATTTTGATGATTTTTTCTTCTTAATATATCCATTAGAAGGTAGAAAAATGCAATCAATAAAGAAGCAATAAAAAGACACAGGAATAAAATGTCCTGTATATTAACTCCTATCTCCCAGGTTTTAATGTCTATACAAAGGATTATAAAACCTATAATAAGCCCCCCCAGAAGCCTTGGAAATAAAAATTGTATATCCAGAAAATTTACTTTTTTCAGAATATATAAAATAAAAAAAGTAATCAAAACAATTGGTGAACTTATGAGGAAAAATGTAAAAAGATATTTCAAAATTAAAGAACCTGTAGATTGATTTACAAGACTGATTAAAGGTGAGAGAAAAAAACTTATAAAAAATATTATTATTACTGATGTACCGAATAGTGGGAAAGTAAATCTTGCATTTGTCATGCTATTAAAAGGAGATGGCGGATTTGTGGAAAAACCTTTATTAACTCTATGGGTTTTATCTATATATTGAAGATAGAGAGCAGTATCAATTTCATAACTATAGTAATACCAGGAAACCAGAAAATCTTTAAATTCTTTATATCCTCCTGAAAGTTGCAGATAATTGCAAAGATCCTTTCTATAATAAAATACCTCTGTTAATTTCTCTATATTTCCTGCTTTTATAAGAGAAAAAACCTCCTGCCACCGTTCTGATAATTTCACAAGGCTGAAGGTATCATCAGGTTCTAACTCTTCTTCTTTTCTTATACATAATTTATCAATAAAAAGATGTATCATTATATTTCTTACTACGGGATCTAACATATAGTCTTTAAATAAAGACCTCATTTTCCTGAGTGAATTAACAGCACCTCTGAGTTTACTCAGCCTGTGTTCAATCTCCTCAAAAGTACAGTCTTTTACATAATTTATTGCTTTCTCAAATTCTTCTATATAATAAAGTATTTGCAAACATATCTTTTCATTTTTCTGTTTTTCTTCCTTAAACCTGTTGTTTTCAGGTGGATTATTTGTATTTTCCATAAGATAAAAGCCATTTCTTTCAAAACAGGTATAAAGGGCATGGGTTAATCCTGCTCTCTCACCGGTTTTTTGCAATTTTTCAGATAATGCCGTAATACCTCCGGTACCCTTTGCCAGTTCAAGAAGCATTTCATAGGTTTCAAGACGATTAAATTTTATATCATATTTATTTATCAATTCTTTCAATTTTTTATTAAATTTATTTACACTTTCAACAGTAAGAGGTGTCCTGATAACCGGGGCATAATTTTTTATAAGAGAAATCAGATCTTCAGGGGCTTTTTTCCGAAGAAGCTCTTCAGAAAGAAAAAGAAAAATTTCGCTTCCTGCACCATGTTCAAGCATATTCATAATAAGATCCATGGCACTCTGATAATCTTCCTTTTTTAATATAATTATAAAATGGTCTGAGAAAATACTGGCTAACATTTTATTTGACCTGACATCTTTTAATCCTAAAAATTTACAGAAAAGATTAATAAGGACAGGTTCTTTATCTTCCTCCGGATTTTGTTTGTATAAGTCTCTGATAAATTCAATGATTTCTTTATTACCTTTTAATGTTCTACTTCTAAATACAATATCCTGAATTTCTTTATAAAGGCATTTATCCAGTGTTTGAATATTATACTCATCTAATAATTTATTTTCTTTAATTTTCAGATACTGGTTACGTATACGAAGAAGATCTCCATGTTCAATTTCCTTTCCTAATAACTGTATTTCCTGAAGAATTTTTTCAGCTAAATTAGTTTTCCATAAGTTAAAAATTCCAGCTAGAGATAAATATACCGGTTTATCTAAAAAATAAGATCCTTTTTCTTTGACAAAACTTATAAATTTATTTATTTCATCAATTATTTTTATGAGATTTTCTTCCTGATTTTTATAAAAAAGGCTATGACTTCCTGAAAAAGACATAAAACTTTTAAGATTTTTCTTCAGTTTATCCATATAAACAGAGAATTCCTGAATAAATTTAATTGTCTTCTCACAGGGGTTATTTAGAAACAGATCTTTAATTTGAAAATCTTCCAATTCGTTAAGTATGGTTTTTATAGAGGTACCTTTTGCCAGAGCTAATAATTTTCTGGCTACCTGATAAAAAGCCTGCTCCTTCAAAATATTCTTTTTCATAAAAACTATATTTTCAAGAAAACTCTGCCAGTTAATAAAATTCTTATGAAAATCTGCAAAGACTTTCAATAAATTAATAAACCATTCGGGCCTCTCCATATACCTCTCTATTATTTCATAAAGTTTCTCTCCGTTATTAAGTGATATTCTGCGTACATAATTTATAATCTCTTTAATTTCATTTTCTTTAATAAGTTTATTAAATATTTTTGCCAGAATTTTACCGATACTTGCCAGGATTACAGGATTGTAAGATGTAAAAGCTGGTTCAAGAAGGATAAAGGTCTCCCTTTCTCCATCCAGAATATTAATAGCTATAAATTGTTTTTCCGGATTTTCTTTATCCTCCAGGTAAACCTTAAACCTCTTTTCCCAGTATATATTGTTTAAAAGGTATTCTCTGGTTTTCTCTATGAGTATTTTCATTTCAGGCGACAGATAGCACTTAAGTAAATCAAGAAGTTCCTGTATTTCTATTATAAATTTTTCTCTAAATCTGGTGGTCAGTAATTTTACATTTTCAAAAGAAATACTATCATAAGGTTTTACTCTATTAAAACAGATATCTGATGCGGTATTGAATTTTTCTATAAGTTTATATATTTCATCCAGTGTTAAAGGTGAAAAAGGTGCTGTTTTAATATTTATTAATAATCTCTCAAGAGTAATAAACTGGTATAATAAATCATCTTCTATCTGAATTTTTTCATATATTTTTTTTATGGTTTGTTGAAATTTATTTTTACAGATCAGATTTGTAGTAATTAAACAGGAAATAACCTGACTTTTAAGATATAATGGTATTTCATAATTTAAAAATTCCACTAATTCATCATAAGCTTTATAAATACCAGAGTAGCAAAATTCCTTAAGAACATCCAGTAAAGCTTCATATATAGAATAATCTCTTATATCTGAAGAAAATTTCAGGAGAGGTAAGAGAGGGAGAATTTTTTTATTCTTTAATTCTACTAATTGTCTGAAGATTACTTCAACTTTTTCAGAACCTTCAGTTCTGGGGAGATGATTTAAATACAGTAAAGCTTCTGAAAAACTCCTTATTATATTTACAAAACAGTGGTCTTCAGAAAAATCTCTTTCTATTACTTTTATAACTATGTCAGGATGAACTATATGAAAGATTCCCAGTGGTATAAGAAATACTTCTCTCTTCCGGGTGTTAATGTTCATAACTTTTTGAAGATTTTTCAATGCTTTTTCCAGATCTTCTTCTTCATAATAAGCCTTTAGATAATCAGTCAAAAGTGTTAATTCCAGATTATCACTTCTTAAAAATTCTCCTGCTCCTGCTAAAGCAATGAATTCAGTTTTTTGATTTTTTAATAAATTTTTCCACTCTTCCTTGGCATAATTATTTTCTACAATTATAGAAGAAAATGTTTTTGATGCTGCAAGGACCACTTCTAAAGAAGGATCTTCTGTTAACTCTTTTATAACATTCAGTATACCCCGCAGTATTTCTTCTTTTTTTATATTACACCCTGTGGAATCTATATATGATTTTATATTACTCTCTTTGAGAAAATAACATATTTTTAAAAGGAAGAGCTTTTTATTACTGGTCCCCTTTCTGGCCCATTCTCCAAAATAGGGGAACCACTTAATCAGGAAATTTGAACATACTTTTTTATAAAGAGCATATCTCTTTTTCCAGTCTACCTTTTTATGAAGGTCAAAGAGCAGTTCAATTTGTCTGGGAGGTTCAAATATGAATTGCTTTGTTAATACTTTGAATTTCTCTGTTTCCGTTAAAGCCAGGAAATTATCCATAATTATTTTGGATTCCGGGTTTCAGGAAACCCGGAACTTGACTCATGCTGAAAGTCCCGAAAATTTAAATTTGTCAATTTTTATAGCAGGGCATGCTATAGTAAGTCCATATTTTTTAATACTTTTTAACTTATTTGATATATAAGAAACATGAGATAATGCTTCAAGAACACTATTATTATAACGCATATTCTTAACAGCAGTTGTAATCTTTCCTCCTTCTACGAGGTATATGCCATCTCTTGTAAGTCCTGTAACAATTGTCTTTTTTGGATCAACTACATTATCGTACCAGAACCTTGTAACCAGAATAGCTCTGTCGGTATTTTGAATGATATCTTCCTTACTTATATTCCCTGGCAAAAGCGAAAGATTAAGAGGGAAAGGTCCTCTGGTACTGGGAGGCGGCAGGGCATGACCTGTAGATACTACGTTCCCTTTATGAGCTGTTTTCATATCATAAACCAGACCTGTTGCTATTCCATTTTCTATAAGTGTTACTTTTTGCCTGGGGACTCCTTCAAAATCAAAAGGTAATCCCAGGGTTTCTTTTTTATATGCATCATCAATGATAGTGATATTTTCTCCTGTTATTTTAGAATCTGCTTTCATAAAACTCCTCCCCTCCTGGTGAGAAAGGGCTCCAAAACCCAGAGAGCTGAGAAACAAGATCAAGCTTGCCACAGCTTTTTCTTCTAAAATTACAGGATATTCTCCGGGCGGCAGTTCTATCTGATTTTTATTTAAAAGAGCTTTTTTTATAGCTATATCAGTTAGATTTTCCACATCTATCTCATCTATACCTGTTCCATAATAATCTGAATAACCTGTACCACCCTCGGAATTAATTGTTGTAAGAGTAAATCCTACATCTGTCCAGGCATGATAAACGAAAGTACCTTTTGAATTCATAAGGGTTACTACATTATCTCCCAATGAAAGTGTTCCTGCAGCTATAAGATCATTTTTTTTACATTTTTTTATAACATGTTCAACTTCTTCTGCACTTTGTCGGGGTGTAAATTCCATGGTTTTTGCATCATAGGCATTTTTAATTTCTTTATATTCTCCTGGAGGAGATAAAGGAACTATATGAGGATCATCTATTTGATTACGAAGGACTTCCTGTGCTTTTAAAATTGCATCTTTTAAATATTCGTCGTGAAAAACATTACTTGATGCTATACCGACTTTTTTGCCTTCTATAAGCCTGGCTGTTATACTATAATCCTTCTGAACCACATTCTGATGGATATAGTTATTAGCAAACCTTGTTAACCAGTGTTTGCCTCCTGTTATATGAACCTCTGTTTCTTCTGAAGTAGAATAACTTATTGCCTCTTCTAATATCTTTCTGGCTCTTTCTTTACCCAGCATAACCAACACCTACCTTTACATTTCTGAATCGAGCATAAGAAACACCGTGGCCTACCCTTGCTGTCTGAGGTGGTTGTCCTTTCCCACAATTAGGAGTTCCCCAGATATCCCAGGAATTTTTATCTGAAATAGCATCGCAGGAATTCCAGAATTCAGGGGTAATACCGGTATAAGTAGGATTTTTTACTATGCCGGCTATTTTTCCTTTTTTAATTTTCCAGCCTATTTCTGTTCCAAATTGAAAATTCAAGCGTTTATCATCTATACTCCAGCTTCTATTATCACAGAGAAGAATACCATCATCAGTGCTCTCAATAAGATCTTCATAAGAAATATTACCTGGTAATAAATTAATATTGGTCATCCTTATTAAGGGAAGATTATTCCATCCATCTGCTCTCATAGTTCCATTGGATAGTTTATTTATTACCGGTGCTGTTTCCCTGGAAGTAAGATATTCAACAAGTATGCCGTTCTTTATGAGATATTTACACTGGGCAGGAACTCCTTCATCATCATAACCAAACATGCCAAGTCCGCCGGGGCATGTAGCATCAACAACTATATTTACCTGCTCTGAACCATATTGAAAATTATTCAGCTTATCCAGAGTAAGAAAACTCATACCGGCATAATTGGCTTCTGAACCAAGTACTCTATCAAGTTCCGTAGGGTGACCACAGGACTCATGTACCTGAAGGGCAAGCTGGCTCTGGCCGAGTATTATCGTCCTTAACCCTTCAGGACACTGTTTCGCGCTGAGAAGTGCACAGGCTTCCTCAGCTATACGGCAGGCATTTTCTTCCAGGTTAAGTTTCTTAATAAGTTCATAACCTTCTGTTTTAAACTGTCCTCTAAAGGAAGATGGAAAAGATCTTACCTGCATCTCCTGGTCGTTTACTGCCATAGCACTGATACCTGAACCGGTATGTAATATATCCTGTTCAATAAATGTTCCCTCACTGTTTAAAAATATTTTACATTCTTTCCTGAAATCCATATGGCCTGTAGTTATTTTAATATCCTTAACCTTTCTCATTTCTTTATCTGCTTTCAAAAGAAATTCAATTTTTTCCTCAAGACTTACCTCAAAAGGATCTATAACTCTTGGAGATATCCACTTATCTTCTATTCTTTTAGCCGGTGCTAATTTCACTTTGTCAGTTCTTAATCTTGCACTGGCCCTGGCAATTTCCAGGGCTCTCCTTGCAGCAATCTCTACCTTATTGGGCTTTAAATCAGGATTACCGGCGAAACCCCAGGCACCATCAAAGAGAACTCTTATGCCCATACCTACATCTGTTTCCCTTTTAACTCCATCTATAGAACCATTCTTTACATCTATTGCTTCAGACATAATCCTTATTACCCTTACATCACAGTAGTCTGCTTTTTCACTCTGTGCTATTTCCAGAGCAAGTTCTGCTAATTTTCTGTCCATAAGACCTCCTTTAAATGAGTGAGATGTGAGAGGTGAGAGGTGAAACGTAAAGTACATGTAATTAACTACTATTACAGTTATCCTCTTCTCACTATTCACCTTTCACTTTTCACTTCTTTTCACTCTTCCATTTTAACTAAAGAATTAATATAATTTCTGTCATTTTCAGGAAGTTCCTTCTCGAAAGGTTCGAGAAAGTATATGTGCTTTGCATAATCACTTATTATAACATCATCCCATCCTATTACAGCATTGAGGGAATTTTCTGCCAGAGTTTTCACCAGAAATCCTCGTATATTGGCACGGGTATCATGGGGAGGATATAATTTTGCTTTTGTTACATCTTCTTCTGAAGAAAGCATTGTAATAAGTCCTGCTTTTGCAAGCCTGTAATAATATCCTTCATTTTTATTTAATTCATGATATTTTAAATCTATTTTCTGTAATTGATAAAAAATTTGAAATTTTTCCAAAAAATCCTGACAGGTCAAATCTTCTTTTTTAAGAAAGGCAAAAAATTTCTTTCTATTCCAGATAGAAAGATTTCTTTCTATTTCTTTTTTTAAAGTTTCTTCACTCATAAATATCCATTCTTGCTGAAATTTACCCTGTAATACTTTAAACCATTTTAAAATATTACAGGAGAAAAAGATTTCTCTGTCTTTTATGACTTCATTAAGTAAATCTTTTTTGGCTACCCAGTCCAGTTCTTTGTACATAAGATGAGGATTTATTTCCAGACAGTTTAGTATATTCTCCCATATATGTAATAAATTGTCTGTATGTTCACATACCTTCTCCGGTGATGAATAAAATTTTTTTGCTTCACCAAGATAATATTTTTGTATCTCCAGAGAACTCATAGATGTTCCATTTTTAAGAGGTATTTGTTTTCTCATAGTAAGATCTCTAGAAAATTCTCTCAGAGCACTTATAGGATTTTTAGGGTTAAGGTCCAGAAAAGAATGATCTTCTTCTATCATTCTGATGAGGAGACCCGTAATTCCTGTATTTATATAAGTAACAAATTCATTCATATTGGAATCACAGTACATTATATGAAGACGTTTTTCACTTTTAAATATAGACCTGGGGTTTTTTATAAAATTTTTAAGACTGAATACCGGTTTATAATAATCGTCCCAGAAGATGGTACATACAGTTTTTATTGTTTCAGCTTTCTGGGATAATTCAAAAGGTATTCCCTTGCTCATTTCCCCGGGAGGCAGACTATCAAGACATCTTCCGCTCCCGGAAAAAATAATTCTTGTCAGGAGGTAAGGTGTAAGAAATTTAGTCATTTTCTTGAATACTAATTGCCTGAGAAAAAAACCATAACTGTAAGCCCATAATATTGTTGAACATCTGAAAAGTTCTCCGAATATTCTGGTAAAGAGAGTTGGCTTCAGGCTTGTCATAATCTTAATTAATTCTATAATACCATTACCTATTTCTATAATTGTATGAGACGTGTATCCTAAAAGACGAAGTGGCAGGTGGAGAATTCCTAAGAGAAGAAGCATAAGTGAGAGAACAAGTATACAGGCCAGAACAGGTAAATTGAAAATAATAACTACTATAATAAAAATAGAAAAAAAAATAGTAACACCTGTATATAGAATAAACCTTCTGTAATCTATTATAGGGTCACAGACAAGATAATTTTCATGGGTTCCATAAAAATTTCCCTTTTTATCGGTACAATTCTTGCCAAAAAAAATATTCCCTCGAAATCCTTTATATTGTAATTTTTCCTGCAGTTCTTCTCGAACTTCTTCCAGGATTTCATCGCAGGCTTTGCTATAAATAGCAAGATCTCGAGAATTAGTGCACTCTGGAGTTGAAAATTCTATAACACCTTCCAGTAAAGCATTTAAGCAGGCTTCATGGTGAAACCTGCCTCCATTCTGCATAAAAACACCCTGTTTAAGTTCTTTCGAATGCAGGACTTTATAATGAGAAGCCACAACTTCTCGTAAAATATTAAATACATTCAGTCTGGTTGGAGTAAAAGTACTGTTATGTTCCGGTGCAATTATAACTGCATACTCTGTTTCCAGACCGTAAATCCTTTTTTTCATAACCAGGAAAGCTTATTATTCTCCTCCACCTGGAGCCTTCCAGTTCTTTACATATTTTAAAGCTTCCTTATTACTATCATTTATTATCTCTGCAAAGGTTGATATTATCTCTTTTTTTGTATCTTGCTCCTGATTTTTTATTGTTTTTTCTTTCAAAGTTATTTCCATATAATAGTCACCTGCCTTTCTGTAATGCCTGCTTTTATATTATACTACAAATAGTAATATTATTGCAAGCCATAAAAAAATTATGGTTGTGTAAAAAAAGTGTTGGTTCGAATACCTATTGCACTAATTTTACCTGCACAAAATTGATTTTTAATAAATTTTTTAGAAACATAGCCAGTTTCCCTCCTTGTCATTCCCACGAAAGTGGA
>JAKJGF010000138.1 GCA_022704525.1 Bacillota bacterium
TAACCTGTTTATTCTTATAATCATACTCAAAGGGTTTTCCCCTTGACAGGATATGATTATAGAGCCATTTCGCTTCTACAAAGAACATCTTTAGAATTTCCTGTTCTGATTTATTTAAATGAGATATCACTACTTTTAAAGGAAATACTTTACATACCTGACTTTTACGTTTTCCCTTTGTTTCTGCCATAGTCTGTTTAATTTTATTTTTCTTTTCTTCAGAACAGATTCTCATATAAATGTCATCTCCTACTTGAATATAACATTTCTTTTACGTCATTTTCAAGGTTTTTAAGAATAATTTTACTTTCACCTGCCCCATACACTATCACACGAATTAATTCGTGGGCTTTCCCCGGGGATCGTAATCTAACATAATAAGTGTCTATTCTATAAAAAATATTTCTGTCCTTCCTTATTCCATATGAGTCATTTTCCTGATATAATAGGTTTCAGCTATGAGTTTTTTATTCCTTATACTGATTGTTATTAGCTTACTGCTGTTAGCTTTATAAAAATGAAAGGACTATTGACTATGTACGACGTCATAATTATTGGTTCGGGCCCTGTAGGGCTTTCCTGTGCCATAGAAGCCAAAAAACTTAATCTTTCTTCTATCGTTGTTGATAAGGGTTATTTTCTTAATTCCATCTATCATTTCCCCCAGAATATGACCTTTTTCTCAACACCAGAATTACTGGAAATAGGAGATATTCCTTTTATAATTTCAGGAGAAAAACCTAAAAGAGCAGATGCCATGAAATACTACTGGCGTGTTGCACAGTACTATAAATTGGATATAAAATTATTCAGAAAGGTTAATAATATAATAAAAAAGGAAAAGGGATTTACACTTCAGACAGATAAAGAAGAATTCCTTACAAGAAATGTTATTCTTGCCACAGGCTATTATGATAATCCCAATTTACTCGGAGTTCTCGGAGAGAATTTACCCCATGTGAGCCACTACTACACAGACCCTCATAAATATATTCATCAAAAAGTGATTATTGTAGGGGCAAATAATTCAGCCGTAGAAGCAGCTCTGGAACTTTACCGTTATGATGTTTCTATTACTATGGTACACCGTGACTCTGAGTTAAGTAAAGGAGTAAAATACTGGGTTTTACCTGACATAAAGAATCGTATAGAAAATAAAGAAATCCCTTCCTATTTTGAAAGCAAGGTAGAAGAAATCAAACCTCAATCTGTAATTATAAGACATAAAGATAAAAGAATAGAATTACCTGCAGATTCGGTTCTATCCCTTACGGGTTATCACCCCGACTTTGTCTTTATGAATAAAATCGGTATTAATATAGATAGAGAAACTTCAATACCAATTTTTAACCCTGATACGGGAGAGACAAATATGGCAGGTATTTATATAGCAGGTTCCCTCCAGGCAGGGAAAAATGCCAATAAGATATTTATTGAAAACGGTCGGCTCCATGGGAAGGTCATTGCTATAGCCATAAAACATAAAGAGTGAGCTTCTGCTCACTCCTTAGTAGATTAAACTTATTATTCAGAAATACTCTGAATATCTCCTGTCTCATCCAGAGACTTGGGTTTATAATATTCAGCTACAACTTTAACATGGGGAGAATCGTGAAGTTCCTGAGGAGCTACACCCCAGGCATATTTGGGATGGAACCCGGGATTTGGATCGAGATCAATTCCCACAGTATGTTTATAAGCACCCCATGCAAGTTGAGAACAATAGAATTTACTCTTATCTTTATCAACTGGAAGTTTAACTTTATTTTTTGCCCACATATAATTGTATTTGCAACCTTCTGTACTTCTGGCAAAATCCACTACTTTATTCCTCTCTTCTTCTGAAAGCTCAGATCCATCGGCCTTAGAGGGTCTTATTACACACCAGTTATTATAACTTTTAGGCCACCAGATAGCATTACGCAGCGGTGTCCGAGGATTGGCCCAGGCATCAATAGTTTCATGTTCACCTATGTCATTTTGTCCCAGATAAACAGCTACATGAGAATAATTACCCGGTACAAGATCAGAGATAGGATGAAATTCCCCTTTTGATGGATTGGAGATTAATATAATATCACCCGGTATTATTTTACCGCTGTCCATAAGTTCCTTAAACTTTACAACACCTTCAAAATCATCGGAATTACCGGGACTTTCTGAAGCGGCAGCTTTTCTAAAAGCTACTTCTAATTGTGCCGGTGTAGGCATTTCACCATAAATAACAACTTCACCATCGAAATTAATATCATCTATCTCAACATCTCCCTGAATCTCTCTTTTTGCTGTATTAAATGTTTTCAAGTCTTCTCTGAGGTCTTTAAGATTTTGATCAGAACCTACCTTATCCGAATCAAAGCGATCATTGTAATTTTCTTTAACAGAGCTTTTAATTAAAGTCCTGGGAGGAGAAGTGCCAGTAATTACTGTTTTCTCTATAGTCTTCAAATTTTTCATCTCCTTAAGAAAGTGTAAAGTACTACATATATATTTTAATAAAAAAATACTGCTTAGTCAAGATAAAAAAATTTTAGTGTTAATGAAAATATTATATTAAAATAAGCTTCAAAAATATCCTGATACCAGGAATGTTAATACTTCTGTTGAATTTATTTTAAATCTTTATATCATAGAAGAAGCAAAAAAGGCAGGATATAAAAATTTTCTTCTTAGTGGGATTTTCGCAGGTGAGAAACTATATCTACCTTCTTAGTGAGTTTACAATTATGTTTGCAAATTATTCTATGATAAACTATAATAATATATTTAGATTATGATGTGTTTTTATACAAGGAAAAGAAGATAATTATGTCTGATGTTTGTTCTAAATGTGGATACAGTGATTTTGACGAACAGGGAAACTGCATCTATTGTACCAGCTATAATATAAAATGGCTTAGGCCAGGGACAATCCTGGATAGTCGTTATGAAATCCAGAAAGCCATTAAAGCCGGAGGTATGGGAGCTGTCTATAAAGGTCTTGATAAACGTCTGACCCAGGCCTGTGCTATAAAAGAAATGCTCAATCAGGATGAAGATAATCTGGATTATATGAAGAAAAAATTTCTGGAAGAGGCAAAACTGCTTGCTGATCTAAGGCACACAGGTATACCCAGGGTTACTGATTATTTTACAGAGAATAATAGATATTATCTTATAATGGATTATCTGGATGGATGTGATCTTCATACCTATGTAACAGAACTTTATACCGACAAAGGTCTTGATGAAGCTACTGTTGTAAAGTGGGCCATAGAAATATGTGATATTCTCATATATTTACACAACCAGAAACCAAAACCCATCCTCCATAGAGACATAAAACCTTCCAATGTATTTTTATGTTATGACGGAAGAATAATGCTCATAGATTTTGGTCTGGCAAGGCCCATAAATCCTGACTCTCTGAGTGAAAAAACTATGATAGGCACTATAGGTTATGCCCCATTAGAACAGTATCAAGGACATCCTGAGACAAGAAGTGACATATATTCACTCGGTGCTGTAATGCATTTTCTATTATCTGCAGTACAGTCTCCTCCTCTCAAATTTGATCCTATAACAAAGTTCAGACCTGATGTTTCCCCATGGCTTGAAAATATCATAAAAAAGGCAGTAAGTCTTTATGCAGACAACCGTTTTTCAAGTGCTCTGGAGATGAAAGGAGTCCTGGAAAAGAATAGAGATCTCGGAGAATATAGAGATGACAGTGGTGATCTGGAAAAAGTACAAAAACAGATAGTTTATGAGGGACCGAGTAGTAGAAAAGGGTTTTTGATACATAAAAAAACCTTCAAAGAAAAAACACAGGCTAAAACAGCTGAAAACATTTCAGATCCTGTATATATAGAAAAGATTATGTCCTGGGGAGAGAAATCTGACGAAAGAGCTTTAGAATCAATCCTTCAAATGCTAAAGTCACCGAAGTTTGCAGATAAGCACAAAAAAATAGTAGAACTTCTCGGTAATTATAAAGATGAAAAAGTAGTTGATCCTTTAATTAAAATGCTTTCTCATGAAGATGAAATTATAAGAAGATATGCTCCTGTATCACTTGCCAGGGTAGGGGCAAAGAGAGCAATAAAAGATCTTCTACCATTACTGAAAGATCCCCAGGTGACAGTACAGAAAAGTGCCCTTAAAGCCATAGGAGAGCTTACAGACAGGCATGTTATAGATTTCCTGTCAATATTCCTCACAAAAGATCCAGAAGAATATATGCTTTTATTTCCAAAAGATGAAAGCCTTTATTTTAATTCTATAGAAGAACTTATACTTAATCTCTCTATGGAAAAAGACTTATTAAAATGCCATGTTCATTTAGCAGCACTCTATGGAATAGAAGAAAGATATTTTCAGGCAGAAGAAAGGATTAAAAAGGCCAGTCAATTAAAAAAAGATAATATTCATATAACTTTACTCTATGCAGATATACTTGCCAGGCAGAGAAAACATGCTGAGGCCATAGAAGTATGTGATGAAGTATATATAAGAACAGAGTCGTTTAAAATTGAGGATAAACTCAGAGAACTTTATTATAATTATGGAAGAGAATGTGAACATGATAATAATATAGAAGGCGCTTTATCTAATTATCAAAAGGCCATCGTCCTCAATCCTTCCTATAAAGAAAAGAAATTCTTTGAATCACTTATAATGTTAAGAAAACAGAAAATCAAAAAAGGTATAAGAATGTTTAAAAAATATATGGAGGAAAATCCTGAAGGTACCTGGTATAAAGAGGCAGAAAAAATTATAGAAGAAATAAGAAATTCTCCTTTCCCCGGAATAGTTACATGGCTAAAAGGACTTTTTTGATGGAGAAATCTTTTTCTCTTTCATTAATTCAGATAGTTCTTCTTTTGCCTTATCAAGTTCTTTTTTGTAGTTATCGATATTCGCAATATAAGCTTTATACATATCTCTCTGCATCGTAAGTTCAATAATTCCCCCGGGGCCCTCCTCTATAGCCTTTAGTTCCTGGGATTTTGGGGAATAATTAAATATATAAAAACCTGCAGATATTAAAAAAAGTAATGAAATAAGCATTACCATTAAAAATTCAAATACACTTTTTCTCATAATTACACCTCACAGGTACTGCACAATTATATTCACTTTTCTTTATTTGTCTCCTGTTTCAATTGCTCTATTTCATCTTTAATTTTTTTAGTCTCTTCTTTATATTTCTCTATTTTCAATTTAGAAGGAATCATACTCTCAATTTCAATTTGAAGAGCTTCCAGTCGCTGTATTTTTTCTTCTATCCTTACATCATAATTATGATCTATAGACATAAGAATGTATGTTACTCCTGTGACTATACAAAGCATTATCAATACAATAAAAACATATGATAACCCAGGGAATTTCTGAGTATTAACATCTGATTTTGCTTCATCATCCATTTTCTTCTTCCCTCTTAGAAATATTTTTGATATTATTATACAAAAGAAGGATTTTCTCCTTTAAAGTGTAGAATTTATTTAGATAAATTATTTTATATGGAAAAAAGAAAGATCTGTTAAAATGATTAAAATATTAATTACTAACAAAGGCTTTACCCTTATTGAAGTTATGATATTTGTTGCCCTTATGGCAATCCTTATGTTCATAGGAACAGGTCTTCATTCCAGCATTCAGTGGCTTACAAGAGAAAATAACTACAGTAATTGCATAAGAGAATTACATAATCAGAAAAAAATTATATCACATATACCCTATGACAAGTTGCCTCCCGAAGTTCTCACTGTTCAGGGAGATAATGAGATAAAGCTTTCTAACAGTAATATTCTTCCAGAGAGTATAATTATTATGACTCAGGAAAAAGGTAATATAGATCCATCAGACTTCAAAGTGAGTGAAAATATCATTACAATAAAAGATAAAAACTATAGAGGGAAAAAAGTTCTGGTAAAATACGGTTTTCTTTTAGCAGGCTCTGGAGAAGCCTCTACTGTACCTGATAAGGAACCTTATGAAATCAGATTATTAAATACTCCCTTAAAGACCTTAACAAAAATAGAACTTGTAGAAGGAGATAATT
This sequence comes from Bacillota bacterium, assembly GCA_022704525.1. Classification (GTDB taxonomy): domain Bacteria; phylum Vulcanimicrobiota; class SpSt-956; order SpSt-956; family JAKJGF01; genus JAKJGF01. The sequence goes on from JAKJGF010000138.1 coordinate 6,047, forward strand.
TCACAACTATTCCTTCCAGTTTATATGAGGTTAAAAAAGGTTCTAAAAAAATCAGAATAGATAAAAAGTATGCCGGAAAAGTTGTTCATATAACCTATACAGGTGGTTCGATGCAGTATATATGTACAGGAGACTTCTTAAATGATAAACTGAATACCGTTTCAGAAATTACTGATATGAAATTAATAAAAATTCAGGCTTCCTATGGAAGCCGGCAGAATATTGAAAGTGGTATATTGAGGATAGAGAATGAAAAATAAAAATTCAGGCTTTACCCTGATTGAATTAATAATAACTATAGGTTGTGTAGTAATAGTACTGGGAGGCTTTTATTTACTAAGTGTTTATTCATACAGACAATTCATTAAAATCCACCATCTGTGTCAGATGAAAATGGATGCGGCAAATATAAAAGCACTTATTGAAAGCGATATTGCCAGGGGAGGTAAAGTAGCAATAAATTCCGATAATCACGGGATAACAATTAATATAAATGGAAAAAAGAAAAGCTATTTATATAAAAATAATACAATAATAAGAACCGTTGATAAGACAGAAGGTATTCTCACTAAATACTATGTTTGTGACGGGGTATGGATAATTGATAATAATATAATATCTATGAATATAGAATTTTCATATAAAAACCTGAATACAGGAGAAATAAACTACCTTAAAATTATAAAAGATATAGATCCGGCCAGGTGAGAAGTTTATGTATAATTTAAAAAATCAAAAAGGTTTTTCACTTTTAATTATGGTATTCCACTTTATGTTACTTATAATTGTGATTGAATTTATTTTTCTGGGTCTCTTTTCAAACATCCTTCATAGAGTAACATATGAAAAAAGGAAAGAGACTGCAAAAGATCTTATGAATATGGCTGTAATATATGGAGATAAAATGGAAAAGTATGGGCCATCTCCTGAAGATATCTTTCCAGGTATGAAAATAGATAAAATTAAAGAAGGACGTGTATTTAAGAGGTATACCTACAGATCTCCTTCCTTAATTAAAGGAGGACACTTTACTATTCAATATTATTATTCTGAAGGAAAAGTGTTTAAAGTTGTATATACGGGCCATTTTGAAGGAGTAACCTCCTGTTATGTAAAAAAGTGAGATTATTATGGGATTGATTATTTTTATAATTACAGGATTAATTATCATAATGAGCATCTATTATGGTATACGTTCTTTAAGAAGGAATATACCTGGAAGAGAAATTTCAGATGTACCCCGAATAGAAGGTTTACCTGTTAATTCATCAACAACAGATGCATCGGGAATAATAGATTTACTATGGTGCGGCATATGGGATTTCTTCTGGTATGACCCCTGGGGTTTTATTATTATGGGTGGTTTTTATAAGGATCTTTACCTTTTTACAAGTAAACTTATGGAAATGGTTAAACTGAATATTCCTGTTTCTATGGCTATGGAACAGATCTTGAAGGAAGGCATAGGCCCTGCAATCTTTCTCAGATATTCACCTCTTAAAAGACCTCTTAAGAGGGTTATGAGATATGTTCAGTCCGGTATGTCTCTTGCAGGTGCTATGAAAAAAGAAAGTATTTTCTTTCCGGCCTTTTATATAAATCTTATAGATATAGGCGAAAAAGAAGAAAACCTTTTAGGATCTCTCGAAGTCTTAGACTCTTATCTAAAGGCAAAAAAAGATTATATTTCATATTATATACAGACAGCAGGGCAGATTATTATCACTACCGTTATGACACTGGCCATAACACCTTTCCTTGTAACCTATATACTGCCGACATTTGTAGAGTTATTTGAAGGAATGGATCTGATCTTACCATTACCTACAAAGATTTTAGTATCTATTATAAAAGTACTCCGAAACCCTATACTGGTTGGCCCTATATATTTACTAATATTAACTATTATAATATTACTCATATTTATGAGATCTGGTCGTCTCAGAGATAAATTTGACTGGGTCCTCTTAAAAATACCTTTTATTGGTGGGATTATAAAAAACTCTGAATATATAACCTTCTGTCATGTAATGAGGGGTCTTTTAAAAAGCTGGATGAGTATAGATCGTGCCCTTTTACTGGCTTCAGGTGCCTCTACAAATTTCCTGTATAATGTAACTCTTGCAGGTGCTTCAAGGAGGATAGAGGGAAACCTCACTGAAACACTCAGAAAAACACGTTTATTTGATGAAACTTTTCTCTTTATGGTCTCTTTAGGAGAAAAGACAGAAAACTTATCAGAAGTATTTAAAGAAATGGCAAAGTATTATGAAACCAACTATACTATGAAGATAAAATCCTCCTTTCAGCTTTTAGAAGTCATTCTTACCTTCTTAATTGGAACAGCTGTAGGGGGAATTATAATATCAATCTTTATGCCTATGTCATTAATTATAACAGAAATAGGAAATTCTATATTCAGGTAAGGAGAAATATATGGATCGGAAGAGAGAGCTTATCTCTTTTACAAAAAACTTATATTATCTTACAAAAATGGGGGCAAATCTTACAGAAAGTTTTCGCAGGATAAAGGAAAACATATCTCATAAAGAATTAAAATATGCTGTAGAGGATATAGAGGAAAAAATGGAACATGGTGATTCTCTATCTAAAGCTATGAAATTTCATCCGAAAGTTTTTCCCCCGGACTACCTGAGAATGATTGAAGCAGCAGAAAAAACGGAAACCCTTCCAGGAGTCCTTTATGAACTCTCATCATATCTGGAAGCAGTGGAAAGTACCAGAAAAGATATTAGAGCTGCAGCATTTTATCCCGGTCTTGTCCTTAATTTTACCTTTATCTTCATATTTTTCATCTATTATTTTGTTTCAGAAGTACTCTTCAGAGAATATGTAAATTTTTCAGAATTTACAGGACAGATATTACCTGCTGAAGCAGGATTTTTTATAGGGGTTGGGAAAATTATTTTCAGCCCGGCCTTTATAGTTATTATGCTTTTAGTAATACTCTATATAGATATAATCCTTTTTACCAGGTCAACTATGGGAACATCCTTTTTCCTTAAACTTCCTGTTATAGGAGATATGTTCAAAAAGTCATACATAGTTCGTATTTCCCGCTCTCTGGGATTTATGTTGAAACAGGGAATTACACTTGATGAGGCATTAAAGCTTGTGGCAAATACAGGAGACACTCCGGCAATAAAAGAAGCTTTAATGAAATCCTCAGATAAAATCAGTCAGGGAAAAACTCTGAGACAGGCCATAGAAGGTATAACTATATTTGATAATACCTTCCTCTTTATGGTTGAAGAGGGGGAAAAAATAGACAATCTGCCACAGGCTCTTCTGGATGGTGCAGACTATTATGAAGATGAAATAAAAATGCTATATTCAAGTATGTTAAGACTTTCCGAACCATTTTTTCTTATAACAGTGGGCGTAATAGTAGGTTTTCTACTGGTAACAATTTTTATGCCCTTCTACTCCATAACAGGAGCCATAAAGTGATGAACAGCCTGATTTATGAAAATCGCACATTTCTTAATTTATCCAGAATAGAAAAGGATGGAGATTATCTTATATTTACAAGAAAAAATGTCTCAGGAGAAAAAAGAGAAAAACTGAAATTAAAAGATATATTAAAAATAAGTGCCAATAAAAAAATATTCTCTTATTTTCTTAAGATTGACAGTAAAGACGGCAAAAGTCTTGATTTTGGTGGTCTTGACGAGAAAGGTGTGGAAGAATTAAAATCTTCTCTGGGTTCACTTGTAGAAATCCACAGTGCATCTATGGCGGCAACCATATCCCTGGAAGAAGCCAGAAAAGGGGCTGCAAAAATTCTTGAGAATCTTACAGAAGATTTTGACGGACGTTCTATAATATCTTATCTCATAACCCAGGCAGTGCAACTTCAATCCAGTGATATCCATATTACACCCAGGAAAGAATATGCCTTTATTCAATACCGCTTAGATGGACTTCTTCAGGAAGTCTGTCCAATAAACACGGAAATATTTGAAAGAGTTCTTGCAACACTTAAAAACCGTTCTAAATTACCATCCTATAAAAAATCAGTACCCCAGGATGGAAGTTTTCACTTCCAGGAAGGAAATTTAAACCTTGATATAAGATGTGCCACTATTCCAACTCTTTTTGGAGAGAAAGTGGTAATGCGTATACTGAACAGCAATAAAACCCCTCTCATGCTGGAAGAACTGGGCTTTTCCACTGAAATAATGGATTCTTACAGGAAACTTATAAAAAGCCCCCAGGGGTGTATAGTTCTTACGGGGCCTGCAGGTTCAGGAAAAACTACAACAATCTTTGCATCTCTCATAAATATTTATAAATCCTGTGAAGGTAAAGTAAATATAGCAACATTAGAGGATCCTGCCGAATATATTATAGAGGAATTTCAACAGACTCAGATTAATCCTGTTACAGGATTAACCTTCGAAACAGGATTAAAATCTCTTTTAAGACTGGATCCTGATATTATAATGGTTGGAGAAATAAGAGATCCTGAGACAGCTCATATGGCAATGAGAACTGCCCTTACAGGTCATTTAATATTTACTACACTTCATTCCCGTAATTCTATAGGAGTATTTCCCAGATTAATAGAACTGGAAATAAAACCTGCCATGGCATCTTCTGCACTGACAGCAGTTCTATATCAGAGACTCATAAGAAAACTCTGCCCTCATTGTAAAATAAAAGTAGATTCTAATAAAAATCTGGAGAGAGAAATGAAATTCCGGGAAATAAATTGCTCTGATTTTTACACATCTAAAGGTTGCAGTTATTGTTCCAATACAAGATATTCAGGTAGAACAGGTATATTTGAACTTCTGCTGGTGGATGAAAGAATAAGGGAAATGATTATAAAAGGTTCTACCTGTGAAGAAATCTATAAGTACTGTAAAAACAGAGGGATGAAGTTTTTATGGGAAAATGCACTGGAAAAAGTTGCTTTAGGAATTACAGATTTTTCTGAAATTACGAGAGTCTGCCCCGGAATGTTACCCGGTAAAGGGAGTGAAAAAGATGAATAAAACTGAAGAATTAGCCAGTATTACAGGAAGACTGGCATATTTTTCCAATCAAGGTATTCCTTTATATGAAATAATAAACCATATAAAAGGAGATATAAAAAATAATTTCCTGAAAAATGCCTTTGATAAACTTTCGGTCTTACTCAGAGGAGGAAAGTCCCTTTCAAAAGCACTGGATTCTTCACCTTCCATATATCCAGGGTATATAAAAAAAATTATAGAAAAAGGAGAAGAAAAAGGAAATCTTTCTGAAAAGCTGCAGGAAATTACCTCCTTTATGACAGAAGAGGAAAAACTTGAATCCTCTATATGCAAAAAAGGTGTTATAATACCACTGATTATTTATACTAATTCTGTGGCAGCACTTTTTCTCTTTATGATTTTTATTATTCTCCCCACATGTGTAGAATTATTTGAGGGTATGGACCTCTGTCTTCCATTACCAACAAGAATTTTAATAGGTATAACTAAAGTATGCAGAAATCCCTGTTATCTTATAGGTCCGGCAGGACTTCTATTCATTATAATATTAAATTTATGGGCACTATTCTCCAATCCTATCAGAAGTTCTATTACATACTATATCCCTATAATAGGAGATATTGTAAGAAAATACTATACTTATAAAATTGCCTCTAGAGGCTCTCTATTACTTAAAGCAGGTTTATCTGTAGAGGAGGTTTTTCTTGAGCTTTCCAGAGGAATTGATATGGGGCATGCAAAAAGAGCACTTGCCTATATAAGTAAACGATTGAAAGAAGGAGAAAAATTAGCCACCATTTTTGAAGTGCCACAATTTTTTCCTCCGACCTTCTCTCTTATAATGGTAAGAGGTGAAAAGGAAGGAAAACTGGAGAAATTTATGAGAGGCGCAGGAGATATGTATAAAGAGGAACTTATAAGGTTACAACCAAAAGACCTTATGCAACCAGGTCATGTATTTACAGTAATATTCGGATTTATAATGGGATTTATCATTATTAGTGTCTTCCTGCCTATGTATCAGTTAATAGGATGTATTAAATGAATATTATCTTCTTTAGAATGTAATCCCCTTTAGTTAAAAAACTTTCCAGATTAAATTTTGAATAATGTTAACAAAAAATTAACAAAAAATTATTTATTTTTTGTTTTTACCTATTATAATTATTAACAGGTAAAGGAATTGCAAATAAAAATAAACAAAGAGTCAAAAGGGAGGATCTATATGTTTATACCAGGACCATATTACTTTGTAAAAGATAAAGATGGTAAATGGAAGAAAATATCTACAGCAGACATTAAGTCAAAAGATAAGAGAGAAAAGGGACAGAAACAAAAAAATTCATAAATCAGACAAAATAATTCTCTTCACAGGTCTCTAATCTAAAAAGAGACAGCAATAGATATGAAAGGATTTCTTCATATCTATTGCTTAAAAGTTCACTCTTACATCTACAGTTTCTTTCTTCCCTACATCCTTTGGATATGTGAGAAGACTGAAAACAAGGGCTTTGGCTTTTGTTCCTCTGGGAACACTGAAAACAAGAGTAAAGTCCATACCTGCACCGGGAAGTAAGGAAGCCGCTGCATAACTATTGGTCTTATTAGATTCCTGACGGGCATCATAATCCAGAGGAGGATGGGATGTACCGTCTTCATCTGCAAGGATAGTTATTTTTGTTTTTTTCAATCTTTCCACTTCCTTTCACTTTGTCTGCTTTGCAGAGACGACCTTTGACTTTTCACCATTTAAATCCCATAAAAAGTCAGCAATATCTGTCCCACTCTGTTACTCCATGCAGACTCACTGTGGTCTGCTCCTTCATCTTCAAAATAAAAGAGATTTTCATTCAGTATATAGCCCTTCTCGAGTAACAGTTCACCCAGACATCTGGTATTTTCAACCGATTCCGAGATATTATCGTTATCTTCATCCTCTCCTTCCTCTGTGCCTATATCAAGCCAGATTTTATCGGGCCCATCAAAATCCTCATCTTCTTTTATAGCGTGAAGAATATCCCTGTCATTCCACCAGAGAGAAGGAGATATAACGCCAGCGTTAGAGAATACATCAGGATATTTCCAACCCATATAAAGTGAACACAATCCTCCAAGAGATGAACCCATTATACCTGTATCTTCTGAGGAAGTTCTGTAATTACTATCAATAAATGGCTTGAGCTCATTAATTATAAAATTGGCATAGTACTCAACTTTACCTCCTGTACCCTCTGAAGGGTCATATGTATGGGTATATTCATCATCCCTGT
>JAKJGF010000139.1 GCA_022704525.1 Bacillota bacterium
CGAAGAAGTCAGAGCAGAAGAAAAAGCCGAAGAAGTCAGAGCAGAAGAAAAAGCCGAAGAAGTCAGAGCAGAAGAAAAAGCCGAAGAAGTGAAAGAGACTCCTGCAGAAGTGCAAGAAAAGTTAGAAGATCCGTCTATAAAATCTAAATTATTAAATTATCTGTACTTATGTCCTGGCTGTAATACTATGAATAAATTATTTTTAATATCCTGCTGTTCCTGTGGGGATGATCTTGTAAAACTCAGGAAATCGAGTCTTCCTCATATCAAAATGGATCCTGTTTCTAAAGTTATTTCTCTCTTATGTCCGAATTGTGAGACCATTAATAATTCTAAGGCAACTTTTTGTAAATCCTGTGGTATTAATTTTATGGAAATGGCAAGCATTTGTCCAAAATGTAATGTGTTAAATAGAGTTAAGTCTAAATTTTGCAAACACTGTGGTGAAAAAGTTAGAAAGATTATTGGTTTGAGGCTTTACGCACAACTTAAAGCTATTTCATTGGAACACAGGGAATGCCCTCAATGTAAACATAAAAATCGTCTGTCTGCAAAGTTTTGTAAGAAATGCGGTTTTACCCTTATTAAGATTTCAGAAAAAGTAACTGGAATACAACAAAACCAGGAGATTTCATATAGAGATTTGTCGGAAGAACTGAAACTTATAGAATTATATGAAGACGTGATTAAGGACCGTCTGATACAGGATTTAGACATGACCGGAGACATGCCATGGCCTACAGCTAAGACTCAGGTTTTTGACGAAGAAGTAAAGGTAGTAGAAACTCAGGAAGATGTAAAGCATCTTGAAAAGTTTTTGCAGGATCTGGATGTTAAGATTAAAGAGAGTGTAAAAGGTTCTATAGTTATGCCCCTTATAAAGCAGAAACCTCTTATGTCTGAAAAAGCTACACGAGAATACGAGGAAGCAATGTTGCGTGATTCTATTTTGAGGAATAAGGAATTTCTTGCAAGTTTATTTAGTAAACACAGGTCAGCCAAACAGGACATGGAGAACCTTAGTTATCATATACAGGAAGTAAGAGGACATTATGAAGAATTTAAAGCGAACCTGAAAAAATATAAGGATAGTTTTTATGAAGTTCAAAATTCATTAACTCTTCATGAGGAACAGCTTTCAGACCTTGAAAGCGAAATAGAAGAACGAAAGAATGAACTCAACGAAGTATATAAATTAGAAAAGACTATTGATAGAGCATATGAAGATATTAAAATTTTTAAGCAAAAATATATAGAGGCCCGTTCTGAAAGAAGAAATATTGAGAGTAAAATACGAAGAGCTGAGGCAGAAAAGAATCGTATAACAAAACTTCTGGAAAAAGGTCGACTTGGCCAGGAGGAATATAAAAAGAAAGTTGAAAGTTTCGATAAAGAGATTTTAAGTGGTAATAAGTCTTTAAAGTTGACAGAGGCACATATTACAGATTATAAGAATGAAATAGATAGATTATCAGAGTTATCAAAGGGCAGTAAGCAATCAATTATAAGAGATTTAGAAAAAAATCTGGTTATTCTAAATGATAACGCTGTTATGATTAATGAAAAAATTGATTTTTATAAGGAATTTCTTAAGAAAGCCGAGGGAGAAGTTAATCATTGTAAATTACAGGCTGAAAAGTTTGACAGTGAATTGAAAATTTTGATGGAAGAAGAAATAGCTAAAAGAGGCTATATAGAAGATCTGGAGAAACAAATGAAGGCAGTTAAAGCTCAGATAGCAGAATTGGATAAAAAATTAGGAAGAGACACTATAGAGATAAACCTGGATGACGAAGGCCTGGAATCAGAAATAAAAATATCAAAAGAAAATGTTTCAAAAAAGAGAGAAACACGAGAAATTTCAACGAAAAATATGGAATAGAAGATTTACTCGTAGAAATTTCTTTGAACCCGGGTGCATTGCCACTAAGTACGGCAACAGGTGTATATGTTTAAAGTTTTTCGGACACTTTTTTACCCGGAGCTGCACTAAGGTTCTCTTAAATCTTTTTCTATTGTGTCAATTACCTCTTTTACATCCAGAGATGACAGGTTAGGTGAAGAAATTATAAGATTTCCTCCTTTTAGTTGCCGGGCTTTATTATAGCATTTGCGAGATAGATTTTTTTCATTTATTTCTGCATAGATTTCACCAAGATTTTGATATGCACGGTAGACCCAGTCAGGATTTAATCGTATTACTTTTCTGTACTGCTCAATTGCTTCCTGTAATAACCCTTTTATTCGATAGATGTCGCCTAAATAAAGATAAACTTCAGGAAATTCTATATCATTTTTAGCAATATTTTTTAATGTTCTTTCTCCTTCCAGTATTTCTCCTATAATTATTAGTGATTTCCCAAGTCGTAAAGCTCCTGAAGGATATTCTTCTTTTATTTTTAAAGCTTTTTTATATTCAGCTATGGCCATATCTATCTCCATTCTATAAAAATGCATATCCCCCAGCATTAAGTGTATATCCGGTGACACTCCTTTTTTTTGCATTTCTTCTTCGTAAAGCTCAAAGGCTTTACTATAATATTCTTCTGATAGGTTCAGTTCTCTCTGAAGGGCATAAATACGTCCCATCCCTATTAATGCTCTGGGGTTATTAATATTGAGCTTATAGCCCTGTTCGAGATTTTGTCGTGCTTCTATAAGATTATTCTCATTGAGATAAATAAAACCCAGTTCAATGTAAGGGCTGTACCAGTCTTTTTTTATATTTATTGTTTCTTTGTAATATTCCGCAGCTTTTTTATATTTACCAAGTTCCTGGTAAATCTGACCTGTGTAAAATATGTATTGCAAAGTTTTCGGTTTGAGTTCAAGAAGTTTTTCCAGTATTTTTATAGCTCTGGTGAAATATCCGGCTTCTTTATAGACTTCTTTTAATTTTTCCAGTATTTTTATATCTTTTGGTTCTATGGCCATACCCTTTTCAAAAGATTTTATTGCTTCCATGGTAAATCCTTTTCTTTGATATATAATTCCAAGATTTTTATGAAATATGCAATTATCTGGAATTATAAGAATAGTTTTCTTAAAATTTTCTATAGCCTCATCAAATCTATTTACAGAAGAATAATCTACGCCGAGCTTATTTATTTTTAAAGCCAGGTCTTTACTTCTACATCCCATATTCCATGCTCTTTCATACTCACTGTTAGCACCGTCAAGATCTCCCTGCTGAGAGAGTTGATTACCTATTTTAATGCAAACTGATGCAAGATCAAGTGTTTTTATCCCAACTTCTATGGCTTTATTTGCAGAATATCTTGATTGCTCCAATTTATTTCTATCGAGGCATACATTACTAATTTCTATGTATAGATAAGCTAATGCAGGATTTAACTCTGTAGCTTTTTCTATAGATATTAATGCTTTATCTATTTTTCCTTCTTTTAAGTATAATTTACCAAGTTTTTTAAAGTATTTTGCATCATTTTCTGAAAGAGTGACAGCATGTTCGTACTCCTTAATTAATTCTTCAAGTTCTTCTGCAGTGGATATACTGTTTAAAAAAATTTCATCAGCCATTTTTATTTTCAAAATTTTGCTGAGCTCTTCCTGCCAGTGTTTTTCCATATTAACCTGTCCTCTGTATAAATCTCTTAATCCTTTTATTGCTATATAATGATTGGGTTCTAATTCCAGAGTTTTCAAAAAATTTTTTGTTGCCTCATCCAGAATACCTAACCTATAATCAGTCAGTGCAAGGTTACAATAAGCTTCAGTGCAATTTGGTGTAATTTCTGCAGCTTTTTTGAACTGCTCAAAGGCAGATATTAACTCACCGACTTGCAAATATGCCCTTCCGAGGATGTTTAAATATTTAGTTTTATTTTCAACGTTTATTTCTGTTTCTATTGCTTTCAGGAAGTGATGTATTGCTTTTGTTGGATAACCTTTTTGAATCCATATATTTCCAAGATTATAGTAAGCATCTGAAAAGGTTTCATAAATTTCAATTGCTTTGTTAAATTCAACTTCAGCCCTGTCCATATTACCCTTCTCATAATATTTCATACCAAGTTCATTTAATGCACTGGCAAGCTCTTCTGTCCTGAGTCCTGCTCTGATTGCTATGTCAAATTCCTGAATTGATTTTTTTAAAAAATTATCTCTGGTATAGATGAGACCAATTTGAATAAAAATATTGGCATAAAGAATATTTTCTGATATTTTTCTGATAAATTTACTGCTCAGTTCATCCAGTTTCTGAATATTTCTATATAATTTTGTCAGCATATTGTAATAATGTATTTTCTGTGGTTCTAGCTCTATAGCTCTTTCATATTCCTCTATCCCAAGTTTTATATCATTTAAGGGAGGTATATATGTTTCTTCCTCCAGTAAAGACTGTCTTTTATAAAATGTGGTAAAATGATAGGGCTTAAAGTCGGGAGAAGGATAGAGATTAATTTTAGATATAAATTTTCTGTTATAAGAATCAGCTTTTTCCATCTCTCCCAATTTTTCATAAATCATACCAAGATATCTATAACTTATACCGGAATATCTGCTATGGGAAGTTAGATTATTATTTAATTTTAAGAAAAATTCCATAGATTTTTTAAATTCATTTCTTTGAAAGTAAATAATAGCAAGGTTTAAAATACATCTATTAATAATTTCTTTATTATCGCCTATTCTGTATGCTGTTGTGAGGGCATGCTCGGCTTCTTTAAATTTATTCTCTTCATAAAGTAATAAGCCTTTTATACCTATGGCATTCGCCAGGGCACAGAGAAAAATTTTTCTTTGAGGATTTAATCTTAAAGCGTGTTTATAAAATTTAATTGCCTTTTGAGGGTTATATTGATTAAGATATATATCACCAAGAATAAAATAATACATAGAATTACCGGGACTTAATTTGATAAGTTTCAGAAGTGTGCCTTCAAAAGCATGGAGTTCTTTTTTTGCAAGTCGCTTAAATAAACTATTTAAGATTGTTCTATTATGAATAAATTCCTGTGAATTAATCAAAAGTGCTCTTTCATAAGTAATAGCAGCTTTTTTATATTTACCAATTTTAAAAAAACAGTTGCCTAGAATCATAAGATATGAGTGATCTTCAGAAAAAAAGTCAGAAATTCTTTCTATTTCATCGACCATCATTTCTTTTTGTGATGTTCCGTAAAAATTTAAATTTGTGCTAATATCCTGGATAGCCTGTCTTAGAGATATATGATAATAATCTGAGAGCATATAAAGTCCTTTAGCATAGTATATATGTATGAGCATTTTATAACAGTTTATTCTTTCTTTATCAATCTGCCAGAGATAGGAAATTTCAAAAAGTCTTAAATCTGAATCTTCTACTGATTTTACATATTTTGCTCGTACTTTTTTATAAACGTTTTTTAATAAAGAGGCATTTTTTTCATATATTCTCAGAGCTTCTCCTTCTTTATCCTGGGCCAGCATAAGTTTGCCTGCCAGATTTAGTTCCGGTATTATTTTATATATTTCTGAACCTGTGTTTATAGCATTATAAAATTCATATAAAGCTTTTTCAATATTACCTTCTTTGAGATATATTCTGCCTAAATTTAAAAAAGAATTAAATCTATTTCTTAACATTAGCTTATCATAAATATAGGCTAAACTTTTACGGGAGTGTTTATCAGAAGGGTTTATCTTTAATATATGTTCATATTCCAGTATAGCCATACTTATATACCCCTGCTTTTCATAGCAGAGGGCCAGTCCTCTGTGAGCCGGAGATGAAGTGCTATGCAATTCCAGTGCCTTTTTGAAGTTGGAAATTGCATTGTCATAAGATCCTTCTAATAGTTCAACTGTTCCTATATGTATATAGAAGTCAGGATTATTTGGATTTAAATTCCCTGCTTTTATAAACCATAAAAGAGCTTTTTTTAGATTGCCTTTTCTAAAAAAAAGCATTCCAAGCTCAGAAAAATTTTTTGATATATTTATAATATCTATGCCATTTATACCGGCCTTTTCATACTCACTGTCTATTTTTTCCAGATCTTCATTTGTAAAATCTGCTTTTTTCAATATTTCCATTTTTATTGTGGCCAGATTATGTATAAAAAGACGTGATTTAGGATTCAGTTTTAATGCTTTATAACTGTGGTCAAATGCTTTTTTTAGATTGCCGAGTTTATAAAAGGAGTAGGATAGTGCATTATGAAACCTTGCTTCCAGGGGATTAATCTCCACAGCTTTCTGAAAATATAAGTGACAATCCTTTGAATTCCCAAGGGCGAGTAGAATTTTACCCAGTCTATATTTATAATCAGCGTTTTCAGGATTAAGTTCTTCAGCTTTTTTATATTTATTTAAGGCTATTTCGAAATTACCGAGAGAATAATTTTGATCCCCGGAAATGCTCAAACAATCTGGATCTTTTTCATGGAATTTCAGGTAATGTGTAAAGGCACCTTTGAAGTTTTCCATTTCTTTCAGATCCTTATAGATAATAGAAAGATATTTATAATAAACCGGTTTTTTATGTTCTTTAATTAATTTTTCAAGATATTTTTTTGCTTCTTCAGGATTTCTTTTATGTAAATAAATTTTCCCGAGATAAAATAAGGCTATTTCACTGGAAGGAAAATCTTTTAGTAATTCTTTGAGACAATTTATAGCTTTATCTATTTTTCGTTTAAATAAAAAAGTCTCTCCTGTGAAGATTCTGGCAGGCAGGCAATTCTGTCTTAACTCAAGTACTTTTTGAAATTCATTCAGTGCCTTATCTTCCTGACCTGAATACCTATAGAATAATCCAAGACAGAGTCTAATTGAATAATCTTCTGGTTCTATATTAAGGATCTTTTTATAATTACTTTCAGCGAGATCCATGCTCCCTTTCATTTGATAGTAAAAAGCTAAATTATAATAATCTTCTGGTTCAAAATGTTTTATTTTCATATTTTTGTCTGTTAGAAGGGTAAGGGCTATAGATTTTATCTGGCTATGATATTTTGATTCTCCAATTTCTTTATCCAGAAAAGAAAAAAAATCTCTTAAGAGAGATTTTTTTTCTTTTTTTGTATAATTAATTTTATTCCTGTACCAGCCTGTTTTGAAGTGAGGGATAGTAAAATTTTTTTCACTGCAAAGCATAATATCTGTTATTTTTCTGATGTCAAGTTTTTTTAAAATAAATTTTGCTTTTTCTTCAGAATCAGGAATTAGAGAGGATAGATAATATTTTTCTATACACTTTATTATGTATAAATAACAGTTATATTCTATTAAATATTTACCTGAAAACATGGAGTCATCACTCTTCTCAATGAATTCAGGTATATTATAATATTATTTTGTTTCTAATTCTTTTCTGAATTGTGAAAATTTTGTTAAACCTTAAATTAAATTTTAATCTTTAAAGGTATAACCACAGTTACCACAGAATTTTGCTTTACTGTTCTGGAGAGAACCGCATCTATTACATGGTTTCTGCATGACTGCTGAGACTTTTTGATAGAATTTTTCTAACATATTTTTTGCAGCTGCCATATTAGGATTACTTTTAAGAGCCATTTTAAGGTATCGTTCTGCATCCTCTTTCAGGTTTTGCTCCATATATATTTTACCGAGTTGATAGTAAGCATCTGCATGATTTGGATTAAGTTTAATAACTTCCAGTAGTCTCTGTAAAGCATTATTGTAATCTTTATTTTTAATTAATATCATTGCACATTTGAAATAAGGTTCTGACCATTTAGGATTAAAAGCTATAGCCTGTCCATATTCCATAAGGGCTTCCTTTAATCGGCCCTGTTTTTCATATTCAGAACCCTTACGATAATGCTCCTGAGCCAGTTGATCTCTCGAGGGAGATGGTGTCTGTGAATAAGAAGGCTCGGGTGTTTCATACTTTGGAGGCGGTGCCGAAGGTGTATATGAGCTTTTAATAACTGTTTCTAAAGATTCGTTAGATTCGGCTTTGTCCGTGTACTGGCTATCTGTTGTTAATATACTAATAGGGCCACTTGAGATAGATTGGACTGATGAAATACCCTCAGAGAATGATGATACAGAGGGTGTTTCCATTACTCCTGAACTTATATCAAAAGAAGAATAATCTCCACTACTTGATTTGCTGAAATCTTGTCTTTTTTTTCTTTCTGTTTTTACCGAAGCAGGGGACTCTGTATCAGATTTCCCGAACCAACTTGCCAGAGTACTCTCGAGCAGTCCTTTACTCTTACTCGATGTATCCTCTCTCTTTCTCTTAGATCTTCTTTCCCGGATAGTTGACGCCTGTGCAGACTGTGTTATTTCAATAAAGCACACAGGGCATATTGTAATCATTTCTCCATAATCCTGTTTGCAATTAGGACACTGCATATTTTTTATCCAGCTATGGCTGGATATTATCCCCCCTTTATTATAGTTAATAAATGATACTTCTATATCTTTAAGATTTTTCCCTTTTATCTGATATAAAATATATACTTCAAAGTAAGAAAATATGATATAATAATATTATGTGTGAACCCAGTGAAAAAGTAATTGCACTTATATGTGCTTATAATGAAGCAAAATATATAAGAAAGATAATTGAAGGAACTTTAAAATATATAAAACTTGTCCTTGTTATTGATGATTGTTCTACAGACAATACTTCCGAAGAAGTAAAAAAAACAGATGCCCTGTATATAAAACATGATGTAAATAAAGGTAAAGGTTGTGCTTTGAAAACTGGATTTTCCTATTTTATAGAGGATAAGTATGACGCTATAGTAACCCTTGATGGAGACGGCCAGCATGATCCAGATGAGATACCTGCCCTGCTTGAGGGACTTAAAAAATATGATATAGTTATAGGTACAAGAAATAAATTCGGCACATCCATGCCTTTAATTAGAATCTTTACCAATTTTAGTTGTTCTTTAATAGTAAGTATTCTTGCTTTTACCTGGATACAGGATTCTCAGTCAGGCTATAGAGCCATAAAGTATGAGGTATTAAAAGATATATCATTAGTTTCAGGTAGATTTAATCTGGAAAGTGAATTATTGATAAGAGCAGGGAGAAGGGGTTATAAGATAGGAGCAGTCCCTGTGAAAACTATCTATGGTGATGAAACCAGTAAAATGCATCCCATCAAGGATCCACTGAGGTTTATAGGACTCGTATTCCGCAGTTTATTCTGGTGGTAACAGTGGATCAAAAGTTATCTTTCTATCCAGAAGTACTATAAATCCTTTTTGTTTTATTTTTGGTATCTGTCCGCCCGTTATACATGCCCTGAAGGCCCACAAATTTTCATCCCATGTGAAATTATTTATCCCCATACCTTTAAGTTCAAGACTGTAGTATTCTACAATAGAATCATTTAATTGATCCATGGGTTTTATTATCAGAACAGAATAAAGTTTATAAAGATTTTTTGCTCTGTTATCTATTTCTTTCTGAGAACCGTAGGTAAGTTCTACCATCTGTTTGAGTAAATTAAACTTTTCTTTATCCAGAGAAGGTTTATTCAAATTGCTGTCTCTTCTTTCTTTAAAATAAATCACTTACTACCGCAACAGGCAAGTTAGTATCCATCTCACAAGTCTGTCTCTGCCCGGGATCTTACGCAAAATCTATGATTCTGTTACAATGAAATCTGTTATTACAAAATATACAGTTTTGTATTTATTTAAGTTATAACTTTCTCCTTTGACGGCATATCTTTTGCTCCAGAGCCCGGACAGGGACAGGTGTATATGTTTTTTGGATACTTTTTTACCTGTTGCGGTACTTACAATTATAGCATAATGATAGATAATTTAGAGATATATAGAATATTTTTTTCTGGTTTCTTTTTAATTATTGCTTTTAACAAACTTTTTGTGTAATATATCATCAAT
Source organism: Bacillota bacterium (assembly GCA_022704525.1). Lineage (GTDB taxonomy): Bacteria > Vulcanimicrobiota > SpSt-956 > SpSt-956 > JAKJGF01 > JAKJGF01. The sequence goes on from JAKJGF010000139.1 coordinate 9,843, forward strand.
GAATTATTTAAGGAGGGGATAAAATGTTTAAATTTAAAATTATTTTTCTTATTTTACTCTTTCTATCTCTGGTAAAATTTTCTTATGCTGAAGAAAAACTCACAGCTACTCTATTTAATGATACAGGTTCAATAAGTCTTTTGAGATGCGGTCAAAGTAATCCTGTTGTAATAGCTGCAGGTGCATCTGATACAGTAGGTACTGGTGACATTATAGAAACAGGGGATAAATCAAAAGCCCATCTTCAGTTCTCCGACGGAAGCCGTATTGATTTACAATCCAATACAAAGTTTGAAATTAAGACATTAATAAAAGATGAAGCCGGCAGTCGTTCAATTTTTAAGCTTTTTATCGGAACCATATCTGTTTTTGTGAATAAACTTACCGGTAAAGATGATGCTTTTGAAATTGAAACACCTAATTCAGTTGGGAGTGTAAGAGGTACGAAATTTCAGACCAGTGTATACGTAGATGATAAATATGAAGATAATGAGGGAAAAGATACAACTCCGACACCTGATAGCTCCGGACAGGATGATAAGGGAAAAAAGGATAAATATGTAAGTGTATTAAGTGTTGAAGAAGGAGAAGTAGAGCTTTCTTCCGCAGATAGACAGAAAATTTTAGGAATGGTAAGATCTGGGACTTCAGTATTTGTTACACCTGATATGGGATTTTACCAGATAAATGAATATATAAATTTATTGGAATATACTCCGGAGCAGCTTAAAGACAGGACCAGAAGAGAAATAAAGAACTATTTATATAAGAAGATACCGGTACCGAATTTACCCTGGTAAAAGGGTGAGGTGATGAATGAGCGGTTATGAGTAATGGTTTAATCCGGGGCGAACACAGGGGTTCGCCCCTGCACCATTCTTCATTCTTCACGTCTCAATATTTCGGTGCATAGTAACCTTTTTGACAATTTACAACATATTTTTCGTGTTCTTTAATACTGACTTTTATATTTCTCCATTTGCCATCTCTTACAGGATTAGATGATGTATATTTTATTTCATACATATACTTTAGATCAAAGTTAAGAGGCTCTATAAGGATTCCAATATCATTGGGACCTGAAGCAGCATAAAGCCTGCCACCTGTGTTATCAGGCAGGTCTGAAAGTAGAAATTGATCTGCCCGGGGGCCTATAGCTATAACATATATGAGGCAATTAATATTGTTTGCTTCTCTTAATACTTCTTCAAGTTTATGTTTACTTCCAGGGGCTGAACCATCCTGATTTTCGTCTGGACTGGCAGTAAATATTATTATTACTTTGCGTTTAGTAGATCCCTGGAACATACTCAAACATTCCAATGCCGTGTCATATATAGCTGTTCCTCCCTTCGAAATAATATTAGAGAATATTTTACTTGATTTATCTTTTTTTATTACTTTATCAGAAAAGAGTATAATAGAATAGTCACTTCCAGGACTAATAGAATTTGTAAATTTTTGTATGGCACTGGATGTATCTTTCAGGTACGTTGACATTTGTTGTCCTGTATCTACCATAATACAGTAAGAAGTTGGGAATTTTTCATTACATAGTCTTACATCTTTAAGTTGTTGGTTTATGTTATCTTCTTCTATCTGAAAATCCTCTTTTTTAAGCTGAATAGTATAGGTGCTACTATTATCTAAAACTGTAGAATAAAGTGAAATAGCGATTGGATGTTCTATTTTGATCTTTATCTCATTATGGGATTTGCCTCCCCCTTCAGTGTAAGCAATTACCTTCAGAGTATAATTACCACTGGGTTGATTTGTAGTAACCCACTTAATATTATATGGCGCCTTCTGTGCTTTTCCTATAATACTTTTATCCAGGTAATATACAACTTCTGAAACAGGAGATTTTGATTTGTTTTCTACAACAGCTGATATTTCTTTTATTCCTGTTACAGAAGCACCATCTTTGATATTCCTTAAAGAGATCTTTAAAGAACGGGTTATAGAAATTTTATTACTCACAGAAGAAGTTTCTCCTAATTCATTATAGATTACCGCTTTGGCAAGATAATCTCCATCTGGAATAGTTTTAACCTGGTAGGTATAACTATAAGAAGGTCCCTCTTTTGAATAACCTAACAGTTTATCATCTAGATAATATTCTACTCTGGTTATGGAAGAACCAGAATCATTTTTTATACTTGAGGAAAACACTATTTTATCCTCAATAGTTGTACCTGATAATGGCTTTTCCAGGACTACTGAAAGTTTTCTATTAATCATAATATCCTGTTCCGTTGACGCGGAATCTCCTGCTTCGGTATGTACAGTTGCTTTTAAGATATGTTTTCCATTGGAAATACCCAGAGTATTTAAGGTGTGATCGAAGGGTTCCGTATTTGTTGACGTTATTAATTTATTATCCAGAAAATATTCTATTTTTGCAACTGGAGAGTTGGTTTTGTTTTCTAATTCTATCTGTACGTTTATCTGTGGTTGAGTGATAGAAGAATTTGATAAAGGATTTAAAAACTTAATCTTAAGAGATTTGTCTAAAAATATAGTCTTTGTATCAGATGCTTCTTTCCCCTGGGTATCACGAACTATGGCCATTATGTTATGTTTTCCTCCCGGTATATTTTTCGGATACCAGTGGATGGAGTAAGGAAGTGTATCTACTATACCTATAGAGTTGGCATCCAGAAAAAATTCTACATTTGATATTTTAGTAGAAGCTGAATTATTAACAGTTGCTTCTATTATGTAACTTTCATTTGGATCTTTAGGTGTAATAGTTTGATCATGTGTTGGGTTTATTATAGTTATCATTAAAGATTCAAAAGCATTTGAAAGTCCTATTATTGCCCACACTGTAGATGTTATTTCTGAAGGTCGTTTTGACTGAGTATTTTCTGCTGGCCATGAACCAAAGACATTCTGGTTTTGAATTAAATAATTTACACCTTTGGAAAAGTTAGGATTTGACATTTTTACTCCTGCCAGTTTTAACGCATATATGACCTGTCCAGTGGAAAAACTACTACTTTTGTAACCTTCCATTTCACCCCATCCACCATCTTCATTTTGTATGTTATACAGTTTATTTATATTATTCTGAATAACCTTGGTCGAATCAGGTGAAGGATAAGAAGATAATCCTATAATCTGGAAGGCAATATCCTGAGTGGTAAAAGGGACTATATTCTCAAGCCATGCACTTGCCTTCTGTATACTGGGGCTGAAAAATTCATCTTTGGTTTTTTTGTAAGTATGGAGTAATGTGAGTAATGCATTTGTTGTACACATTATATCTCCCTGCTGTAAAGGCGG
>JAKJGF010000140.1 GCA_022704525.1 Bacillota bacterium
CTGGTTGGTTCTGAAGATCCTGGAGTGGCAGTACTGGCTAATGGGGACCTTAATCTGGAACTTCCTGAGGTTTCCTCTCCTCTTTCAATAGCTATGACAGGTCTGGTTTATGCAAATGGCAATGTAAATGCAGGTATTCTTGATCTTACTGATGATCACAATCCGGCGAACAATTTCAAGGGTGGTAAGTGGCCTCCTGATTGGGAGGAGCAGGTTTATGGAGGAGGTGGTAGGGGAGGAGGTGAGAAAGGTGTGGTTTTCCGTATAGAAGATACTATCCATCCACCTGGTAGTAAAAAACTGATTACTATGGTATTTACGGGTTCTGCCGCCATGCACTGGAAGAAGAGCATATTCAGTGATGATGTAGTTAGGTATGGTAATAATTATGCAGAGATCTACCCAAATAGCGATAAAGTTTATATAAAAGTTGTTGAGGTTGATCCTAACTCTGCTGAACCCGATGAAAGTGACATAATAGATCTAAATACTTTTGATCCAGATGCTTTTTTTGCTGAGCCCAATACTATATGTACGAATAAGGGGTATGAATCAACAAATATGAGTTTTTATTCTAAATCTTCATCGCTCCCTGATTTTAATAATTATTCAGAGTTGATCCTAAAAATCCTACTTAATTTCACAAGTGAATATGCTCCTGTATATGTACCCTGTAAAGGTTTAAATGATGGCGGCTCTTCCGGCTCTTCCGGCTCTTCCGGCGAAAAAGTCCCGCCCAATTTCAAGATAACAGGTGCCCTTGTATCTATAGATCCCAATAATCCCACACCTGATGCTCTTCACCCTGATGATTCAAATGCGGGGAATATAAATATAGATATACATGGGGGAAATATTAATATTATCTGTTCTTCCAGATATCTCAAGCTTCTCCGTGTGATAAAAGAGGGAACAGTTTTTCGTATTGTTAGCTGGAGTGAAATTTAGTTTTATGGCTTCCGGTAGTAAAAAAAATTCCTCTTTTATATATTCAGATTTGTGCTCCTCTATATTTTCTATTTTTTTCATTTTTACGTTGTTATCTTGAAACTGAATGTCTTTCAAAAACCAGATTTTTTTCTTATTATACTCTTTTACATCATACCCTCTGGAATGGCACTACTGTTTTAGCTATCATTCTTGTAGTTCATTTAAGTCTGAAGGTTCCTGTATCAAAATTGCTCTGGATGATGTACGGTGTTACTCTTATGGGTATACCTTTATGTTATTCCATCCTTACAGGTGAAAAACTTGATCTCCAGTATTTACAGGGTTCTTTTCTTGAGATTGTAACTCACTCTCTGACTTTTTGTTTGACTTATAAAAGAAATAATCCTCTTACCTTTGAACTGGTTCTGATTTTTGTTAGTATCCTTGTTATTTCTTATATCTTTACTCGTAGTTGGTTAAGAGCTTTTGCCACTGCAATGGCAGTTCATATAACTGGAAATTTTCTTGCAATTGACTGGATTGGCTCTGGTGGCAGCACAGAGAGTGTCTTTACCATGGACTCTCAATTTCCCAACCATCCGTTTCTTGCTGTACTTTATCTTCATACTATGAGTATTTTAGCAATCCTTTTACTCTGGCGTTCGGGGATGTTTTCACAGGTGAAAGAGGCATGGATTTTGTCTGCCTTTATAGCCTTTTTCGGATGGCTGGATTATGTAATCATTACTTATTTAACAGGCTTTTTTTTATATCCTTTTGATATAATAATGACCGGTCTTCCTGTAGCTACAGTTTTTTTTATTCTCGGAAGGCTCCTTCAGGAAAAGTGGAAATCCGTTTCTCTTTACACCTGGGCTGTTTTTATTTTAATTTTTCTTCTTCAAATAGCTGTTATGGTACCTGTTTATTTGCATAAGGAGAAGCTCTTTTCCTGCTCAGTGATTTAATATGTTTTATTATCTTAAATTATTCAGACTGGATGTGGCATTAATATCTTTTTTTTCTTATATAATCGGTGCTTCTCTGGCTGATAACCGGGAAATTAAAAATATTTTCGTTGCAGCTTTACTGACAATGATTTCTACAAATTTTATTTATTCTTTTAATTCCTGGGCAGACAGAGAAATTGATAAGATAAATAAGCCAGATAGACCCATTCCTGCAGGTAAGATTAAAGCAGAATCAGCTTTGTTTTATTCTATTGTTTTACTCATTCTTTCCTGTATCTATCCTTTTTTTATTTTTACCTCTTATCTGACATTGTTCTTATTTTTACTTTTGCCAGTCCTTGGAATTCTTTATTCTGGAAAGCCTTTTTATTTAAGAAACCATCCTCTGGCGGCAATTCTTATTATAAGTACAGGTCTTGTAACTCCTATATCTCTTGGATATTTTATGAATAAATTAGATATTTCTATGATACCTTTTTTTATAGTTTTATTTTTATATGCCCTGAGTGTTGTTCCCCTGAAAGATATAGAAGATATTGATGGAGACGTAAAAAATGAAATTAGTAACCTTTTTGCAAAGTTTGACAGAAATCTTTTAATTTTTTCTACAGGCGGATTATTATTAGATTCTCTGCTGATTTTGTTATTTCCTTTTAATGAAATATTAAAAATTTATCTTTTAATATTTAGTATCAGCACAATAGCTTTAAATTTTTTTTATAGAAAAAAAAATTTAAAGAAGCTATATCAGACCATTATTTATCTTGTAATTATGGAATGTATAATTTTTGCCATCCATATGGCTTTATAATATTATATTATAGATGGCGATAATTTCTAAACATTCCTTCAGGTTGTGTGATTATGGGTAATTGTATGAATTATATAAAATTATATAGATGGGATGTTGCATTAATTACTTTTTTGTCTTACCTGGTAGGCTCTGAAATAGCAGGTAAGATGGATTTGAAGAATATTTTAATTGCTCTTTTCGTATCTTTAATATCTGTTAATTTCATATATAGTTTTAATTCCTGGGCAGACTGGGAAATAGATAAGTTTAATAAGCCTGAAAGACCTATTCCTTCTGGAAGGTTAAAACCTCATGAGGCTTTTATCTATTCTATAATTATAATGATAATTTCTTTAATTTATCCTTTTATAATTTATGTCTCATATGTTACATTATTTCTTTTTTTATTATTTCCTTTACTGGGTATAGTTTATTCTTTAAAACCTGTAAGATTGAAGCGTTATTTTATTCCAGCTACTTTTATTACAAGTACAATATTAGTAATACCAATTATTCTCGGGTATTTCATGAATAGAACAGATTTTTCCCAGATACCCTTTTTCATTTCTCTGTTTTTATATTGCTTAAGTATTATTCCCATAAAAGATGTAGAGGATATAAAAGGCGATATAATATATAATTGTGAGAACTGGTTTTTTAAACTAGGAGAGAAGAAATTATTATTACTTTCTATGGGGGGGTTAACCTTTAATCTGATTCTTATTTTTTTTCTGAAAATTGGTCTATTGTTAAAGATATATTTATTTACCTTTATAATAACTTCCATATTTGTTATTCTTATATTTATCGTGTTTAAACTAAATCTGAATTTATTATATAGAACAATTATAAGGCTTGTAATCATTGAAGGGATAATGTTATTTTTTTTATTAAGGTTCGGAATTAAGTTATGAGTAAGTTTTTTGAGACCATTTACACAAATAAACAATATAATTTCATTATTGTATTTCTTTTTATTATCGCTCTTATAAGATCTATAATAGATGATTTCTGGATACCTTATTATGATTCCCCCTGTATGTATTTACTTACTTTTTTTAATACAGAAATTTACATATATTTATTATATTTTTCCGTAGGAGGGTTGAGTTTTTTCTACCTGGAAAAAATCTGGAAGATAAAGCCATTACTGGTAGAACAACAGAAAATTTATTTTTATTCCACCTTTCTGTGGATAAGTTATCCTGTGGTATCTTTGATAAGTATGATTGCAAAGAGCCCTCCCATGATGGATATACCTTTCTTTAAATATTTTCCATTTTTTATGATTCATAGAAATTTTTTTCCTCTCGGTATGATTCTGGTTATACCTGTTCTGATTGCAGGGTATACCTGTATAATAAGCACATACTCTCGAGTAAGTTATTTTAAAGCTTTTATTGCATTATTACCGGGATTTTTTATAATTTATTTGCTATTTTATCAGTATTTACTGAGGTTTTGCTATTATCTTCTTGATAAATTCAATATTTTTGTCTTTTTTGGTTGCTATAACCTTATGTTTATACTATTTACATGGATTTTTCTAAAGCATTTTTTATTTATCTATAATAAAAAAGGCACTCTTTTAAAGGGAATATTTATTTTACTTGGTATAATTTCAATTTTATTACTACCGATTGGTGTTTATTTAAAAAACAAATCGGTTCCTCAATCTTCTGATATTAAATCTCTATCATGGAAATTATTTCTGATAGTAGTCCCGGAAGATGGCGATAAACCCGGTGGTTACGGATTCGTTTTAGTCAGCAGTAAAGAAAAAAAGCTCCGGGTTTATATGAAAATTGCACGAAGTGAAATTAACTGCTGTTCCTTTTTCAGTCATTCTGAAAATGGTTTTCAAATTAATGATATAAGATTTAATTACAATGATTCCGATAAATTAATTTTTCAGTGGAATAAGCATAATACAGGGAGGGATTCTTTTCTCAACACATTTGAAGGCAGAGACTATTTATATTCAGGAACGTTATTTTTAGATGGTAATGACAGGAAATGTATTATTTTGAGAGAGGAAATAAGTGCTGATGAAAAGAAAATCAAATTCTGGGATTATGAAACGTTCCTTTTTTTAAAAAATGAGCATTTAAGTTTGCTCTGTTTTCAGTATGATAATTATATAGATGGCATATTAAGATTTGGCGGATGTGACTATAAAGTGGAAAAAGTTCTTCGTTATGATAATAAAATAAGAGTTTTATTTGCCGGAGGAGAAATTAATGGTATTTTTGCCGATAAAGCTACTTATAATATTTACAATATTCCCGGCAGTCCGGATGAAAAAGTAATAAACTGTAATTTAACAATAAAAACCGGTTTACGAGACTATATATTATCCGGTATTTTCGGACAGATGGAAGTTTCAGGTAAAATAAAGTGACTCATTTAAACTATAGCTTTTTAGGAAAAATTACAGGATTATCTTTACTGATTTTTATTATTTCCTTTGTAATTTTTAGATATTCTATTAAATCAAATGATACCGGCTTCTATAAAGATATTCTTACTGCTAATAGTAATTGCAATTCCTGGGATCTCTGGTACGGAGTATCCGATTATAATAAATATTATTTTTTTCTGTTTTATTCGGAGGAAAATTTACATATCCGGTTAATTAAACTTGAGGATAAAGAGAAGGAATTATTAAATTATTCTTCCAGAATAACATTGAACAGGTATCTGAGTTTTTTAAGGATTCCACTATTACCTTATTAGAGTTCCCGTCTTTAAAAGTTAAATTAATCCATAAAGAAAACTGTTATGCTTATCCGGAAGAAGAGTTTCAAAAAAATCAAAGTTTTTAAAGGTTTTGATAGTATCGCTCCTGTATCAATATATATAGAAAGTGACACTTTAAAACTGACATTTCATGGAAAAGCTGTCAGGCAGATGATGCAGATTTCAAATGATTTAGATATCAATAAATATAAAAATTGGTTTGTTTTTTCCAGTGATGATTACGATTTTTTACTATGGGAATACGATGGTGAACAGTTTGGTTACGAATATAACAGAGCTAATGGTGATTTTAAACAAATCGAGAATTTTGTTTTGGTTTTAAACGAAAAATCTCCTGAAATTTCTTATGATGTAAAAGCAAATTTTGATAATATAACGTTCGGTATATACGGAACGGTGAAAAATAAAGTGTCCACAATTTCTCCTGCAGTAATCCTCAGTATACTCCAGGTAAAGTATGCTTATGTACTGAAGGATAACAGGTATAACCGTCTTGACAATTGTATGACTATTGTGGAAAACTACGGAAGGAAATAATGTTTAATCAACTTTTCAGGGGTTATGTATCATGTATTAAGGAAATATTTTGTATAAAAAATGACAGGGAATACATAGAATTAAAATCAAATATCTTCATCATTTTTAGCATACTTGGTTTTATAGGGTTATTGAGAAATTTTCTGGAAGTACTTCTTGGAATTAATATACATCCTAAATGGTATGTCCTTGATCCTGATATCAGTTTTACAATGTTTTTTTTTCCTATTTATTTGTGTTTTTTCGGTGCCTGTGCAGTTCATATGGCTTCCCGATTACTTAAACAGAATATATCATATAAAAAACTATTTTCTTATATATTTTATTTGCAGGTAATCCACTTATTCATTCCTTTCATAGATTATATCGGATTAAAATATAAAGTTCCATGGTATTTTTATCTCTCCAGGCCTTATATAAGCTCTTATTTTACCAATGGACTCGTCATGACATCAGGAATTATTGTTGTCTGGCTTATAACTATATATATGAATTATAAAATTCTGGTATATTATTTTAAGATAAATATACTTAATACTTTAATGATATTAATTATATGCTTTAATTTATTATACTGGCCTATATATCATTTCTGGCCTTCCTTTAACACGTTGTTCAATCTCATTTTTCATCTGCCTAATAACCATCTATATGGTTTTTACTGGGGATACGGATGTTTTTTTATGTTTTCTTTTTTTATAGGACTTTTATATTACAGGGTAAATATAGAACATTTAAATAGAAAGTAAAAGGCTCCTCCATGTCAATATCTTTAAAGAGAAATAATAAAATATTTTTACTTGAAATATGTATAATAAGTTTTTCCTGTGCAGTTTTTCAATCTCTTGCCCTTAAACTTTTAGCCTGTGGTCCTTTAATTCATGCCCGCCTTGCAATATCTTTAATTACCGGTCTTTCAGTTTTCTGGCTCGGTGTGGGAGCGGCTCTGTCTTCACTCTTAATTACACGAAAAAAAATAATCTCTCTCTTTACTGGCATAATGATGCTTATAACAGGTGTACTCATTCCTCTTTTACTTAAATATGCTCTTCTGAGAAGAGAATATTTATTATTTATCTTCATATTTATATTATTGCCCTGGAATCAGGATTTACTTTAACCCTTTTAATTCCTGTTATTTGTTATGGTTATGCCCTTTATTTGTATCAGTCCTTCAGTCAGAGGTAAGGGGGGCATTATTTCTTTTCCCTCTTTATAATTTTCTTTTTTCTGTTATAATAATTGCGTAAATTTATTCAGGGAAGTGATATTTTATAAAGGGAAAAACAATTCTAACTTATAGTTTATTTGTTCTTATAGTATTAATCAGTTTATTATTAAATCGTAGTGAACTATTTAATCTCAGAAATTATAAGATAACTCAACATATAAATATTCCTTTATTTACAGGTACAGAAAAGGACGGAGAAGGACTGGAAATTTATATTGACCTGTCTTATCCTGATACAGAAAAAGCTTTTATCACTATGGTATTTCAGGGTGTCAAAAATATTCACTATTTCAGACAGATTGGTAGAGACACAGAATTTCAATTTGGTAATTTCATATTTTATGATAACAATGGAAACATAATAGAGCATAAAAAAAATGGTCAGGATATTTATTTTAAAAAGTCAGATTCCAATAAAATTATAGTTACCTACAGTGTGAAATCTGGGGATTTTAAAAAAGATGGTAACCACTTCTATATATCTAAAGAATTTGCCTCTTTCCATGGAAGAATTTTTATTATGCCAGATAATGCTCAGGAAATAAAGAAAGTGAAACTTCAATTTAAAATCCCTCCTGGTTGGCAGATAATAACACCTCATAGAAAAGAAGGAAATTTCTATTATCCTGACACAGAAGGGAAAGAATTAATCTTTGACTCTCTTATAAAATCATTTATGACCTTCGGCCTCTTTGATAAAGTAGAGAAATCTTCTGGCAATACTGAGGTTTTTGTTTATTGTTATAGTAAATGGAAGGATAAAGATAAAAAGCAAATAGCTGAAAAGTCCTTTAGATTATATGATTATTTTTTTAAAACCTTTAATTTTGATCCTGGCGGAAATTATATAATCTGCTGGACTCCGGGAGATAATATATATGGAGGGTCATGGATTAATGGTTTATCTAATTCCATATATAAAGACAGAGGAGAAAACTGGGAAAGTCTTTCTAAAGGACTGGCTCTTAATATAGATAAACATAAACCTACAGGTATGATTTTTAGGGATGAAGAAGATAAATGGTTTTCTGAAGGATGGGCAGTTTATATGGGAATTACAGAACCGGATAATAAATATGGATTTAATAAACTTTATGATATATATTTAAAGACTCTTACGGAATATCCTGAATATGATTGTCCCCTCAGTGAGTGTTATAAAACAGATGAGAGAGGTTTTCTTCATCAATGTAAAGCACCTCTTGTGGTAAAAATGCTGGATTTTGAAATGAAAGAAAAGACAGGTAAAAATATTCAACAATTTATGCAATATGCCTTCAGTAAATACGGTGGATTTAAAAGTCCCTTTCCTCTTAAAGAAGAACTTGAAAGTTTTACTGCCATTTCCTTTGAAGAATTCTGGAATATTATGATAAGAAAAAAAGGTTATATTATACCGGTGTGGGAAGAATATATAACTTCTGAGATAAAATCCAATATAAATAAACCCTGTAGTTTTATTATTTCAGATGAAAAATTTACAGATGATTATCTCTTTTATATTGCCTCTAATGGTTTTGTAAAAAGATATTCTGACTTAATTAAATTCGCAGGAAAAGAAATGGAATGTAGAAATAGACTCAAATCTGAAGGACTTATACTTTATCCTGAAATAATAGATCACTATATATATGCATATCAGCCACAGGTAAGAATGTTAATAACCGCTTATGAACAGGAACATTTGAAATTGACTCCTTTTAGCAAGGTTACTTTTAAATCGGATCTTAATAATAAATCCAGTAAAATTTTATGTGACCTACTTGCACTGGAAAAAACATATGAAGAGAATTTAGGAAAAAATGGAATAACCTCTCTGTTAATAACAAGAGAAGGTAAAAACGATACTCCCGTAGCCGGATTTTGCTATTCTGACAGACTTATCCTTCATACAGGATTTAATATATCCGGCTTTAATGCCACTTATGAACTTTTAGGACCTGATGGGAAAATATATGAAAAAGTAATTGCCATTGTAAAACCTGATTGTATATGGACAGAGGTAGTCTTTGAAAAAGAAAGACCACATAGAGAGGGTATATGGGTTGTGAGAGTGAAAAATAAAGATAAACTTTTATTGCAAAGAGCTTTCTGGCAGAAATAGATTATATCAAATAAGGTATAAAGAGCCAGGGAACTTTTTTACAATATTCTATATAATCAGGATCTTTACTCAAATGTCTTTCTTCAGTAATAGCACGCATATAATATATAAACAACCAGCCTGACATACTTACTATGGTATAAATGTTTATAGAGGATATCATTAACCACCAGGATAAATTTTTTGATATATAAGCAGGGTGGCGAACAAAAGCATAGGGGCCTGCATTGACTATACCTCTATTAGTCAGGTTAGAGCATTTAGGCCCCAGAGCAATAGATGCCCATACATAAACTCCTGTGAGAAACAATATAAAAAATCTGAATAAAAAAGTAAGAAAAGGATTTTCAAATATGACAGGATCCATTTGAGGCCAGGGGAAAATATAATTAGTTATAATGTTAAAAGGTGGATAGCACATAAGAGTAAAAGCCCATCCTGACAGTGTTGACTCCACACTTTTAACTTCACTATCCAGATAAGTAGATTCTACCAGATAACCCACACAGTATAAACCTGTATCAATTAAATACATTAAATCTATTATCATAAGATATAAAATATCATAGAAAGGTTTTTTATGTAAGTTATCTATTATTGCTTTTTCTATATTAACTATATGGAGAGTAGCAAAATTAAGCATCAATGGAATATAGAAGAATTTCACCAGCATAAAGAGGATACATACCCTGAATTCCTTAGAAAATGATGGAAGAGAAGTCTTCTTTTTTTTAAAATACATGCCCCACTGTTTTATAAAATCCAGAAGACCCAGAATAATCTGAGCACCTCTGCTGAAACTTCCGAATTTAATAAAAAGATAATAGGGGAAAGCAATAATTACATAAATAAAGGCAAATAGGAGGATCTCCTTCTGAACTGATTCTAAAAGAAACTTTTTGTAATAGAGAATATACCTATAAATCAATATTCCTGCTGTTATAAAAAAAATATCTGAGAAATAATTTAAAAGGGCTTCTTTATAGTTGAGTTTTTTTGTAATATTATTTTTCCCCATTATATTTATAGTATATTTCATAACTTATTAGAATTTAAATAATTCGTGATGCGTAATGCGTAATGGGTTAATCTCACGCATCACGCATCACGCTTTACGCATTATGAGATTCTTAATTATGGATTGTTATGAAACTAACTATAAAGCTATCAGCTAAAAAACTGATAGCTCATAGCTGATAGCTAATTAAATTCAAAGTGTTTCTATAAAAATAGTTTCCATTTCTACATAGGCCCTCTTTTTTATAGAAGTACTGTCCTCGTTTGTTACAACAACGGTTACTTTTTTATAAGGTTCACCATTATTGGGATCTGATGGTATAGAATATGTTGCAGGAGAAACCGTAACTGTTACAGCAAAATCATTTATTTTAGTTGAGGAATCTGTAATAGTATTATAATCCATACCTTTGTATTGCTCAATTGTTCTCTGAGCTATTATATTGGCCTGATTAATATTTGTACTCTTCTGAATAGCTTCAAGACCGGTCGTAAGAGTTCCTATCATAGTAACAAGAACAACTCCCAGAATACCTAAAGCACATACAATTTCTGCCAGAGACATACCCCGGGACTTTTTAAAATTCATGCCATGAAAGAAATACAAAGCCATACTTTGAACCTCCCTGATTATAAGTTAATATATCAAGGATGGAATCATCAAACTTGATATTTACATTTCCCTTACTTCCTTTACCTTTATTAATATTCAATGTGCCTTTATCGTAAACAGCTCCGTTGGGGTCGCTATTAGGATCTTTCCCTGCTACAATAATTGATCCCTGAATAATAAAATCCGAGTTTTCTGCAGTAACACTATTAAAATCACCATAGGTATAAACAAGCCCCTTAAAAATACTCTTACCCTTTGCATTAATATTTACATCACCATCAGCAAAGAGAGCTACGTTTTTAGATGTTCCTCCTCCACTTACACTTCCTCCCTCTAAATTTATTGTTCCCCGGGAATAAAAATTACCCTGACCTCCCAGGGCGTCAACCTTATTACCATTTCTTATCACCAGATTGCCATAGAGATATGGTGCATCTGGATCAGAGTAAATTCTTTCCCCATTTCCCGGAAGATAAAGAGTATAACCTGAGACTATAGCACCGGGTGGATTCGGATTATCATAGCCACCTCCACTTGTACTACCACCACTGCTACTGCTGCTACTGCTGCTACTGCTGCTGCTACTGCTGCTGCTACTGCTGCTGCTACTGCTGCTGCTACTGCTGCTGCTGCTACTACTGCTGCCCCAGCCGTATCCACCGGATCCACTGTGGCCGGATCCACTACTTTTTTTTGCCATAGCAGGTTTTATGAGATAATCATCACAAAAACCCCACCACTTATCCTTAAAATAGAACCAGCTCTGATCATCTCCCATATACCATGTAGCATTATGAATAATAAGATTACCTCTCTTTCCTTCTTCATGGCTCTCTTTATAATCTACAACCAGATTTCTTGTTCCAATTAATTTCCCAGCGTTTTGTTCGTATTTGAATGTAAGACCATCAACAATTGTTTGGCCACTGGTATAACTTTTAGGCCATGTGCTAGCCTGAGCTGGATCTGCTGTTTCATCAGCATTGTAATATAATGTATTTCCTACACATACATATATTCCAGATGGTATCGGCTTTGTATAATCGAAATCAATTTTATTGGTCAATGTAGTTAACTCAAGATCAGGTATAGTCTTTTCCACACCAACTTCAAAAGGGTCATTAGTCTTAGATGAGTTATTAATTTTAATAGAACCTTTAGCACTGATTTTACCACTGTCATTGATTTTAAACTGAGCGTCACTGTTTGTTTCAATAGCTATTGCATCTCCTGTATCAGCATAATTAGAGTGGACAGATGGTGTGCCATTAAGACTTTCCAGTACAAAGGAATTTGAAGAGATCTCTATTTTACCTCTGGAACCTGATACCATATTATCTCCTGAAGGGGCTTTTGTAATAAGGACTTCTATGTGTTTAACAGTACTGCCAAGTACTGCAGTAACAACAATGCTTGCCGTACCCGGAGAAACATCTTTCCCTCTCCAGCTTACAGTTGCGGGAGGAGTCTTGTCTCGATTAAGATAATTGACTGAATAATATTTTTTCCCTGTAAAGGCCGGATCCTTGGGATCAAAAGTTATATAAAAGAATCCTTCTTGTCTATAACTTAACTTGCTCTTACTGGCATCATCTTTAGGAAGTTCTTTTTCATCAATACCCCCTATACTTACCCTCTGATCACCAAATCTCATTAGAATTTTTTCATTCCCATTTGTACCCCAGTCTATATTTCCTTTCATATTCAGCAATACCTCATTAATTCCGGCTTCAGCTAAAGGTATAATAGAACTTCTTTCTACATCGGCAGTTGATCTGTAAAGGGTATCAGACGATAATGAAAGAAGAGGTATGAGCAATACAAGAAGTAAAGCTATTACCATAAGAACAGTCACCAGAGCAACAGCTTTTTTGCTTCTCTTTTTTAAGAAACTTTTTACTGCTTCTTTAATTTTAATCATAAAAATGCCTCCTTTAATTACTATTTCTTAATATTATAATACCCTTAAGCTCCAGTTTATCAGGACTTGCAGAGCTTAATGGATCAGAAGGATTTACAGGTTTTCCTGTTCTTACAGTTATATCAACTTCTCGGTTGTGTAAAAAAATAGATGGTTATATACCGAAAAAGACATATCAAGATTATAATGGCAAAAAATTTTCAAAGATATAAAAAAAGTGTTGTATAGGAAGGGATTTGACAGTGGAA
>JAKJGF010000369.1 GCA_022704525.1 Bacillota bacterium
ATTGAATTCCACTGTGCCGATCTTCGCCGGCCATGGCCTGTGGATGCAGTATTTTTAGACCCTTCCCGCAGATCAGGTGGAAAGCGTATCTTTAACCTGGAAGGGTTAGAACCACC
The DNA here is from genome assembly GCA_022704525.1 of Bacillota bacterium. Classification (GTDB taxonomy): domain Bacteria; phylum Vulcanimicrobiota; class SpSt-956; order SpSt-956; family JAKJGF01; genus JAKJGF01. Next base: position 117 of record JAKJGF010000369.1, read on the forward strand.
TTTCAGTGAACTCATGACATTAAGAGAACATACACCTTCTATGGGAATTAAAATATTCCCCGGTATAAATTATGAAGAGATCCCTGCCGGTTGTGAGGTAGAATTTATCTCTCATAATGGGCTCTGCAAGGAAGGAGTTCTCTGGTTCGGGGATCTTCGAAAAACTTTACCGACAGAATTCTCCTTTTCCCGTTCAGTCACAATTCTCCCTGAAGACATCCATATTGAAGAACAGGAAGTAGATCCTGTGCCATCAGGTGAACCACTTACTTATATTTATGAACCTGACCCTGCCATAATCAGGTCTCATATGGTGGAGTGGCTTGCATGGGAACTTGAAGCACGTAAATTAGATAATAATATAGCATACCTCACTTCTGACAGGTTTATTAAAACTCCTCTTGCAAGAGTGTGGAAGATTGAAAAAGTAATGTCTTTTAATCTGAAGAAAATCAACAGGTCTATTGCTGAACACCATATAGGACATATAGTAATTAAAAAAAGAGGTTTACCTGTGGAACCGGAAGAATTTCAAAAAAAACTTAAATCGGTTAAATGCGGTAAAGAAGGAACTCTTTTTCTTACAAGATGTATGGGACGTAAGATGGCAATAATCTGTGCTGATTTAAATTGCATTTATCCAATCAATAAGTTATAATAAATTCACATCAGTACACTCTGATGAGGTGAATCTAATGGAATGATAAGGCTATAAGTCAACTGCAGAGTGGTCCGATGGAAATGAGAGAGATGATTTCTCTTCTGTCAGCTAATATAATAAGGTCTTAAACCAGACTCATTTAAGTGTTTTCAGATATTCTTCTTCCATCTTCTTTATATCTTCTTTTCCGGCTACCTGGTTTTTTCCTTTATAAAATTTAGTTCCTTCCAGTATTATCTGGTCATATTTATAGAGATCACATCTTTTACCTTTTTCACCAAATACCAGAACAGGTTCTTCCCCAACAGAGGTATATCTCCTGTATATCTTTCCATCAAAGGGCTCTCTATATTTTTCACAGAGAAGGACACTTTTCTCAGTAAGCCCCACTGCAACGCCGGGTTTATGTCTTAAAGCAAATAAAGACAGTTTATCTCTGTTAGCTTCTCTTATATAGGAAAGGTCTTCTGCATGGGGGAAAATCCATAAACCCTTCACAAGGCCCATACCATAATCAGATGCACTGGAATGAGCCCTGGGAGAATATCGTTCAAAGGTTAAAAAGAATTTTTCTGTCTGACATATGGCACCTGCACTTATACCATAGATATTGGTTCCCTCTTTTAAGGCCTCTTTAAAGAATTTCTCCAGTCTGTAAAAACGGAGTCTGTTAACAAGAACAAAGACTCTTCCTCCGAATATGAATATGGAAGCACTTGAACTAATTCTTTTTCCAAGTTTTTCTCGCTGTTCTTTATAAAAAGAATTATTCTGAACACCGCTTTTCCAGAGATAGTAAAGTTCTATATGTCTGCAGAGAGAAAAGAGTTCATTATCTTTATAGATTATATGATCGAGGGTAGCTCTCAGGTCTTCGCATTTTAACACATCCAGTTTGGATTTTGAGAGACCGGTCAGATCTGCAAGTTTTTTTTCTCTTTCTTCTTTTGATAGATGACCGGTGAAAAATTCCGGTTCCTTATGCTCATAAAAATAATAAAAGTCGTAGAGACAGAGATTTTTATAGGTTTCCTGAAGACGGTTGCCGATTTTATACACTTCTTCCACATAATGAAAATTTTTCTCGTAATAATCCCTTTTTATTGCTTTTATCTGATCCTGTTTTTCAGTGTACTTCTGATAAAGCCATCTTTCTTTCTCTTTAAAATCATTAAACATAGAATATACAGAGAGATTCTGAATATTTTGAGGGAAACAGCCTTCCCACTTTGCATCTATAGAAATTTTTTCAAACATTTCTATGAGGTGTCTGTCATGATGTTCATGACCTTTTTCAAAGGCCGCTGTAACAAGGAGAATTTTCTTACTTTTATTTAATTCTTCATTTTTATGTTTCGGGTTTAAGATAGTTTCCCTGCACATATTCACAAAATTTTCTTCCTTTGCTACATTGCCATTTAAAAAACACCAGCCTTCAACTTTATGTTCCAGAAGACCGGGATATTTAATTTTTTCCACTTTCATCACCACTCTACATCAAACTCTGCTATAATACATGTATGATCCGAAGGTTTATCTTTAAGTCTTGGTTTAAGATCTATATAAGAATTTACCGATTTTTCAGCTATAACTTCTGTAGCCCATATATGATCTATCCTCCATCCCATATTCCTTTTTACTCCATTGGGTATTCTGTAATCAAAAAAGGTGTACTGTTTTTCCCTTTTCTCGTGCTTTCTGAAGACATCTACAAATCCCCAGTCCCTGATTTTTTGAAGCCCCTTCTGTTCATCAGGATGAAAGCCCACACTTCCAGATAGTTTTTCCGGATCATATACATCAATATTTTCAGGAGCTATGTTAAAATCTCCAAGCAATATTAAGGGATCTTCCCGGGTAAAATTATTATTTAAATACTCAAGTAATCTCTCAAGCCATGTCAGTTTATATTGAAATTTTTCAGTCTCAGGGGCAAAGCCCTGGGGTATATAAACATTCAGGATATTTATATTATTTATTCTGGCCGTCATAAGTCTTGCTCCTTCATCTTCACCTTTTCTGTCAAAGC
>JAKJGF010000370.1 GCA_022704525.1 Bacillota bacterium
TACTGACAGAAAAAACTGCAGAGTTATTAAATTTAATTCTGCCGGTGTGTATCAGACTCAGTGGGGTATTCCTCCTCATCCATCTGATAATCTTAAACCTGATTTCTGGGAATGTGAAGGTATGGCAATGTTTCTTACAGATAGAGGTATGAATCAACCATATCCCTTCTGGCCAAGATTTACCTTCCAGGAACCTACCTATGGTTTTAACGATTTCACTGCTTTTAACATTATTGACTCTATTGTAGCATCAGGAGCAGGCTTACCGGCAGGTGCCTTTGATGCTGCTGCTCTACCGACTCTTCTACCCAGATGCAACCCCGGTGAATTCTTTATGCCTCAGGGTATTGCTGTAAGCCACGACGGACAGTATGTCTATGTAGTTGACTGGGCTTTAAACAGTGATAGAGCTGATAGATTTGGCCGTGTCCAGAAATTTAGAGACGATGGTACCTTTATTACTTCCTGGGATAAGAGTACCAACCTCGGTGAATTTATTGCTCCCAAGGGTATAGCAATAGATAAGGGCGGCTTTGTTTACGTATCCTGGTTTGCAGGTCTTTCCGGTCTTGCAGAAAGGTTCCTTGCTGATGGAACATCTTCCGGTCAGGCCTATACTGCTGCTCCCGGCGGTGTTGCTATAGAACGTCCCGAAGGACTTGCTATTGATTATACCGATACTACTTATACCAATGGTATACTCTATCTCGCTGATAAGTATAACCATCGTGTAATTAAATATAATGTTACTGACAGTGCTCTTCTCGGTCAGGTCGGAACCACCGGCGGCGGCGGCGGAACTGACGCAGGTGAATTCAGATATCCTAACGGACTTGCTGTAGACAACCAGGGTTATGTCTATGTCGTTGATTCCGGTAACAAACGTATCCAGAAGTTCTCATCTAACAAACTGGGTAACGGTTTTGTTGCCATATTCACCGGTGCAGGTAACCTTCTTGATCCGTGGGGTATTGCAGTTGCTCCCGATGGAAGCTATGCTTTCGTAGCAGACTCCAGAGACAACCGCGTTGTTATTTACAAAGCAGAGAAATAGTAACTGTTAGTTACTAAGGGGCGGGCCTTGTGCCTGCCCCTTTTAATTTTCTTGACGAAAATTTTAATGGAACAGAGGATAGACAGAATAGAAAAAGCTATTGAAGAATTAATAGAGTCACGTAACAGTGATAAAGAAATCCTCGCCAGACTTGGAAGCCAATCAGAAAGAATTAATAGAGTTACGTAATAGTGATAGGAAAATTCTTGCCAATCTGGAAGCTAGAGTAAGTACAAAAAGTAATGTCCGAAAAATATTAAGTAACTATTTACCTGTTATGAGTATGTAGAGAAACTTTAAGACAAAATTTTTTAGAAATACTCTAACCAGATTGTTATAGGCAAGGCTATGGAAGGTATACATGAAGAAATGGGAGGTATAAAAATCGAGGTTTCAAGACTGGTTAATATTGCAGGCGATTTTATAGATGCCGTGGGCTATAAGTTAAAAAACCACGAAGATAGAATTAATAAACTGGAAAAGGGTGAAACATAATATACGTTTCACTTCTCACTTCTTTTTCTTCTTCTCAGACAATTCTAAAGCAATCTTTTTATACTTCAATGCAAAGCCGTCATTGGGATCAATTTCCAGGACTTTATCAAATAATATAATAGCTTTCTCATATTGTTTAGTATAAGTCATAGTATAGCCTTTATTATTTAAAGCAGCCAGGAAATTGGGTTTAAACTGCAGAGCTTTGTCATAACATACTATGGCTTCATCATGTTTTCCATGAGTTGCCAGAATCCATCCTTTACTATTCCATGCATCTGAATGAGTGGCATTAAAAGCCAGAAGCCCGTCAAAACATTTCAGAGCTTCATCATATTTCTTCTGTGAAGCTAAAACAAAACCCTTATTATACCAGGCCCTTTCATTATATTGATCCATCTCAAGGGCTTTATCAAAACACTCTATAGCTTCATCATTTCGGCTCAGACAATGAAGGGACCAGCCTTTATTAATAAGGGCAGAACCAAATTTAGGATAAACCTTCAGAGCTCTGTCGAAATATAGTATGGCTTCTTCATATTTACCCATGGCATTCAGAGTAATGCCTTTATTATTTAAAGCATCTACATATTTAGATTCCATCTTTAATGCTTTATCATAGGCCTCTATAGATTTGTCATATTGCTTCATTTCATAATAACACAGGCCTTTGCCATTCCATGCCCGGGGATTATCAGGGTAGATTGCAAGAGATTCATCAAAAGATTTTATAGACAGGTCATATCTACCCTGTTTGTAATAAATATTTCCCAGATTAAAAGGTGCCTCAGATTCTTTAATTTTTTTCTCATCCTTACAGGATGAAAAAATCAATAAAATTATAAAAATTGTAATAAGATAAAGATATTTTGTCATCATAATAATCTCCTTAAAAAATAATAAATTCTATTATACATTACTGTCAACATTTAGACAAGAGTAAAATATAACCCTGAAAAGTGCCAAAGATACTAAATTTTATTAATAATGTTAATAAAAAATATTCATAATATGTAATTTTGCCATATATATTGACAGTTTGTTAGAAATTTTATTAAAATATCCATAGATAATGAATATTTTGTAAAAAAATTTACTTTTAACAAAAAGAGAGAATTTCTGATTAAATTATATATTAAAGAGAATGAATATGCAAAAACAGAAAAAATCTCAGAAAAAAAGAGTGGAAAGACATATTATAACCAAAAGCCATTATTTATATAATTTCTGTGATGATATTTGTTA
>JAKJGF010000141.1 GCA_022704525.1 Bacillota bacterium
GGTAGCCAACCTTGATGGTGTAATAATTACTGACCTGGAACCAACGGCTCTTGCTACATATGCTTTCCTTAAAGCAGATAAATACAGTGACACAGTAAATAAGGCTATAACCTATATTATAAGGGCTAAATCACCAAATGGTATATGGGCTTCTACCCAGGGTACAGTTCTTTCTCTGAAGGCTTTAATCCTCTCTCTAGGCGGAACTACGGAAAAGGTTAATGGTCAGGCAGATATATTCATAAATGGTGAAAGAGTGGAATCCTTCTCCATAACCCCTGAAGATTATGATGTTTTCCGTCAGTTTGACCTTTTAAAATATACAAAAACAGGGAAAAATAATGTGGAGATCAAATTCCAGGGAGAGGGAAGCAGTGTTTACAGGGTTATTGGAAAGTATTATCTTCCCTGGAAAACAGAATCAGTAAATAAGGATCTGTCTTTTGCTCTTTCCTATGACAGGCAGAAAATAAAGGTAGATGAGACGGTTAACTGTAAGGCTACTGTAAAGAATTGCTCAAATATAGAAGGCCGTCTTGTTATGGTTGATGCAGGTGTTCCTCCGGGATTTGAAGTTGTAAGTGATAATCTCCAGAAAATGGTGGATGATCAGTACATAATGAAATATGAACTTCATCCCGGGAGAGTAGTAATCTATATACTGACTCTCAAGGTGGGAGAAACAAAGGAGATTACCTATCAGCTTAAGAGTAAGTACCCCTTAAAGGTACTCTGTCCAAAGTCCAGGGCTTATCTCTACTATAACCCGGAGGTGTCTACGGTAGTTAAACCTGTGACTATGGCTGTAGAGTAAGTCATGAAAAGTGAAACGTGAAAGGTGAAACGAATATTCTTTCACGTTTCACAGTTTTTCCCATTCAGATTTATTAATACCCGTCTGATTAAGTATTCTTAAAAGAAGACCTTTACTTCTTTTGGTGTTTCTTTCATAGTTAAATTATATCACAGGAGAAGCCTGATTTCTACAATTAAAAACTTATCTTACCGGTACTTTTCTCTATAAGGGTCTTTCTGAAATTTTCAACCTTCCCCACAGGCACGGAAAGCAGCATTGATACTCCTTCAGCAGAGTAATCCTGGGAGATTATTTTTATTCCCATAGGGCTGATTAAATTTATTACATCTCCTATGAAATTAAAAGGTATGGACAGAGAGATTTCTTTTTTTAGTTCAATTGTAATGGTATCGGATATATCCAGGACATCTCTTGCGGATGATGAATAGGCTCTCTGGAGTCCTCCTTTACCTAATTTCACCCCTCCGAAATATCGAACAACTGCCACAAGAGTATTAAAGAGGGAGCGTCTTATGATCTCCTGATATATGGGTTTCCCTGCTGTGCCGGCAGGTTCACCGTCATCATTGAAACGGATAAATTTTTCTTCTCCATCACCGATTCTATAAGCAAAACAGACATGAGTGGCATCATGAAATTTTTTTCTTAAATCCCGGATTATATTATCTGCATCTTCGGTGTTAGAGACAGGATATGAATAGGCTATGAACTTTGAACCTTTTTCTTTTAACTCTATGGGACCGTAATCTTTATTAAGGGTATTAAAATTTTCTATCATTCCTTTAAATAAACCTTTGTTCCAACCTCAACCAGTTTATAAAGTTCCCTTGCATCTTCCGGATACATTCTGATACATCCCAGAGAGGAACATTCTCCCATACCTCCAAGGAGTGTGGCATGTATTTCAATACATCCTCCCGTATAACCTTTGCTTTTATCTGATGCATTGGGGTAATTAAGGCACATAACGACGGCCTTTTTCCCGCCGTAGCCGTCCTTCCATAGAGATTCATCAGAATAGCCTATCTTCGGGTCTGTGGTGAATATATTCTCAGGGCCGCAGAAGGCATAGCCCTCTTCTATAAGATAGCCTCCGTCTTCCTTTGCAAACCTTGAAGCTTTCCAGATTATTTTATATTCTCCTAGAGGGGTTTTTTTATCTCCCTCCTTTGTTTTACCCATACCGTTTATACCTATCCCTATGGGATAAGTCTTCATAAGTTTTCCCTGTGAATTATAGAGATAAAGCTTATATTTATAGCCATGGACTACAATATAATTACCTGATGTTTTTGCTTCTACAGAATAAAATAATATAATAAGAAAAACTGTTATATAAAAGATTATTTTTTTCATAAAACCTCACTAAAGATTATATAAAATTTTTTCTTTATTTTCTTTTGCTTTTTTAAAGTCTGAATCAATCTCTAAAGCTCTGTCAAAACATTTCATGGCTTCACCATATCTTTTCTGCTCATAAAAAACTACTCCCCTGGCATTCCATATTCTTTTATCTTGAGGACTGATTTCCAGAGCTTTATCAAGACATTTTATCGCTTCTTCATAACTCCCCATTCTATTTAATACACATCCTCTGCTGACCCAGGCCTGGGGATTTTTTGGATCCAACTCTATAGCTTTATTTATATAAATAAGGGCATCGTTATAGAGTCCTAAACTACCAATAGCAAGGCCTTTATTATACCAGTAATCGGAATTAGTGTTATCAAACTCCAGAGCTTTAGTATAGCAGGCAGCAGCTTCTTCGAATTTATCCATATCATATAAGACATTTCCCCTGTTATACCATGCATCTACATATGTGGCATCAAGTTCCAGCACTTTACAGTGGCAGACAAGGGCTTCCTGTAATCTTCCCGTAAGTCTTAATACGATACCTTTATTATTTAAAGCCTCCAGATATGCCGGATCACATTCCAGAGCTCTTTCATAAAATATAATAGCATTAGCATATTTATCGAGTTTCATATAAGCATTACCCATGTTATTCCAGGCAGAAACCAGTTCCGGATTAATAGTCAGGGCCTGATCAAAACAGTTAATGGCTTCTTCATATTTACCCTGATTGTATAAATCCAGTCCTTTTTTATCCCACTCTTCGGCAGATTGAGGGAAGGCAAAGGAGACATTCAGAGTCAGGAATAAAATGGTTAAGAAAATTATGTTAATTTTAAATAACATAAATAACACCACCTTTAATCTTTCACTTTTCACTTTTCACTTTCTTCAAAGACTCTTCTTTCTTCTTCTGTACTTCAGGATAGTTCGGATTAATCTCCAGAACTTTACCATAAGATTTTACTGCATCTTCATATTTACCCGTTTTATTTTTTCTTCTTAATAACTTCTTCAAGACTGGCTTTTATACCTTCCATATCAGGTCTTAAATCCAGAACTCTTCTATATTCGATTTCTGCCTTTTCCCATTCTTCTGCCTCCTCATATATACCACCCAGTAATATATTTGCCGAAATAAATTCTGGATTTATAGAGATGGCTTTTTTCCACATATCTTCAGCATCTGATATGTGACCTCTGGCATAAAAGGCTACTCCCTGTTCTATATAAAACTCCGGTATATTCTTGAGGATTTCCACTCTTTCTTTTAATTCATTGAATAAAGGGGTATCTTTTAAATCTTTAATACTGTTTTCGAGATAGATTGTATAATGGTAGATGGATTTCGAGTAGAGCTTTTTTGTTTCAAATAAATTACCCAGGCTGTAATGAGTTTGAACCATTTCAGGTGATAATTCCAGAACTTTTATGTAAAATTCCAGGGCTCTGTTATAATCTCCAGAGGTCTGATAAATCCTTCCGAGTTGATTATATATTACAGGATCTTCCGGTGATATTTTTATGGCTCTTTCACAGTGTGAAATTGCAATGTTGAATTGTTTTCTTATAAGATAGATTTTACTTAAATTGACATGGGCCAGACTGTACCGGGGATCAAGTTTTAAAGCCTTATTAAGACATTTTATGGCTTCCTCCAGGTTTGTCTCATCACAGTAAATTCCGCTGAGACTGTTATAAAATTTAGCGGCAGGTTTCAGTTTTATAGCTTTCTTAAATTCCTCCAGTGCTTTCTTCCTTTCACCGTTTTTCTGATAGATAATGCCCATATTATAATGACCATAAGGATAGTCAGGGAAGGTTTTGATTATATAGTTGAAGAGAACTATCGCAGAACTTATATCATTCTTAAGTAAATATATTTCCCCTATATTATTGTGTATATCCGGTATAAGGGGGGTCTGTTCAAGGCATTTTTTGTAGATTTCAAGTGCTTGATCAAGTTCACCTTTACTATAATGGATATTACCCTCTTTAAATAGTTTTTTTGTTTCCTTATCCATGAGAGGTGTATCAGGTTTTTTTGTATTTTTATTAAATAATGACGATAACATAAATGTGATGCATGATGCGTGATAGGTAAAATAAATTCATCTCCATAAATAATCTTTTCACTTTTCACTTTTCACTTTTCACTTTTCATCTCCCTTATATCGGCTTTTCTCAATTTTCTCCAATTTTTGTATGGCATTCCTTATATCCTTTCTTTCACAGTAGATTTTAGTAAGAAGAGGTACACAGTTTACAGAGTTTTTCCCATTATCCAGATTTATAATACCATCACCAGGATGATATTTAACTATAGCTGAGGGTGAAGGTATTTTCTCTATAGCCCGGACGAATCCTGATATAAGAAAAATGAAAAAAAGACAGAAACAAAATATTTCTATTGATTTTTTTTTCATAAAATATCGACTTTTATTCTTCATCCAGTGAAGCGAGAAATGCATCAACTTCTTTGTCCAGGTTAGTTCTGGGAACATCAGGTTTTTTTATAGTATCCTGAGTTTTTGTTGCAGGTTCCTCTGAGACCTGTGAAAGAGAAACTGTCTCCTGTGGAAGAGAAACTGTCTCCTGTGGAAGAGAAACTGTCTCCTGTGGAAGAGAAACTGTCTCCTGTGGAAGAGAAACTGTCTCCTGTGATGGAATAAAATCTGATACAGCTATTTCCTCAGTAACCGTTATATCTTCCTGACTTTCAGCTGGAGGAGGTGGAACCTGTGGTTCTGAAGGGAGATTTGAAAGTATTTCTATGGCTTCCTGGATTGCGTTTTTTACTTTAGCATCTTTTTCAATTTTTATAGCTTCCAGAAGAAGGGGAAGAGGTCTTTTATCCTTGAGAGCTCCCAGTGTTTTTGCAGCATTCCATCTATCGTTTATCCTTTTACTGAGCATTCCTTCTATGGCTTTATTACCGACTTTTACAAGAGCTTTCTGGGCACTCGATTTTATAAGTTCATCCTCTGAACTTAATAAACTCATAAGTGGTTCTATAGCGTCTTTTCCTCCCAGCAAACCTACGACTCTTATGACTTCTTTCCTGACATGCCAGTATTCATCAGTGAGTAATTCTGCTATGTATTTAACTGCTTTCAGATCCGCCATACTACCAAGAGCAGTAACGGCATCTTTACGGACTGCCCAGTCAGGATCTTTAAGGCTGTTCGTTAAGAGCTCAAAGGCTTTCGGATGTGAACAATAACTCAGATAATCTATAACTTCCGAACGCATAAAAGGATCATCAGATGTAAGTTTTTCCATAATTACTTCCAGTTCACGATCCTCTGGTTCTTCTTCCGTTTCTTCAGAAGCAAGGGCACTCCTTAATAGCAGAAAATGGAATAATATTAACAGAAAGGCAACTGTAACCATAAGTTTAACCCCCTTCCAGGTTTTAATTAGCTATCAGCTTTTATTCCTTTATTGATAGTTTTATAAAAATGAAAATTCCTATTCTTCAAGAGGTATCACTTTCTTCTCGTCAGTATTATACAGATATACCTTTGGTATTAAAGTCCTCAATGAATTAAAGGTTATATAATTTCCATCGGAACTTATAGAGGGATTGAAATCAGGAAATATGCTGTTTAAACCGCTGAGATTTAGGAGTTCCTTTGCCTGGACATCATAAAGATATATGTCCCAGTTAGTTACCCCTTTGCGGTTTGACTGAAAAGCTATAAGTCGGCCATTGCCATTTATTGAAGGAGACAGATCCCATCCCTTGCTGTTAATGCCAGGAAGAGGTATATATTTTCTGCTTTTTGTATCATAAAGTCTTACTTCTATATCTTTTATTTTCCCCAGTTCTACCTTGATGGCACTAAATGTTATATATCTTCCATCTTTACTCACAGAGGGTTGATAATTGACATTGATTCCTATACATGGTTCTACAAGTTTCTGAGTTTCCGGACTGAGAGGATAAAAATTTACTGACTCATCTGGGGAAGTGCTTTTACCTGATAAAAATCCTCCTGCAAATGATAAGACCAGTAATAAAGGTACAATCAGGTAATGTAATTTTCTCTTTCTGATAGAATCGGCTATTAATATAAATAAAACCACTCCTCCACTCTTTATAAGACGTAACATAAAGAATACCTCCTTATATGAAATTTACTATAATTATACACGTAAGAGAAGATTACTGCAATAGAATTTCGTGAAAAGTGAAAAGTAACGTATAATGGTCGACGTTTAAATCTGTTTACTCATTACCCGGCTAATAGTTCACGTCTTACCTGATTCTCGGTCTGCTGGGTATTTCATCAGAATTTTCTTTCTCCAGAGAGAAGACAGGAGAAAGTATTTCTTTGCAGGTTAAAAGTTTTTCTGCAAATTTTTCCACCGGGTTTTCCTCTGACAGTGCTTTATTTAATTCAAGTTTAAGATTGTTCCATTTGTCTTCCGATATTTTTCCGTCTATCCCAAGATCTGTAAGGATCTCAACTTTTTTTTCAAAGGTGAAAAATTATTCGGAATCATTAGAACTTAAAGTGGATTAATCTTGACGTTGCAAACAGTCCGTGTTATAATTTCCCTTAAATTTATTATGAGGTGTATATATTTATATGGCTTTATGTAAAGAATATCTGCTTATTTTCGACTGGGATGGCGTTATTGTTAATTCTGCTTCATACTATATGGAAGTATACAGAAAGATATGTATTAAATACAATAAAGATTTTTCTGTAAAAACACTGGACGATTTCAAAGAGTGGTATGATTCGGAGTGGGAAAATAATTTTTATAATCTGGGATTTTCAAAGGAAGAACTCCCTGAAATCCTGAAGTATGAGAATAAAATCGTAAATTATGGGGAAATTGATTTTTTTAAGAACATTAAGGAAATACTTCTAAAATTAAGTGAAACCTTTTCTATGGCTATAGCATCCACAACGATAAGTTATAAGATCAGGCAGAAGCTTGTCTCTGAAAATATGGAGGATCTTTTTATATTAATTTCTGGTGGAGAAGATGGAAAAAGTGAAAAAAAGACAAAAATCCGTAAGGTTATAGAGGAGTTGAATTTTCTGCCGGGAAAATGTATTATGGTAGGCGATACAGTAATGGATATAGTGAGCTCCGGGGTTCTGGGGATAAAGTGTATTGCCATGTCCTGCGGTTGGAATTCAAGAATTAAACTTGAGAAGGCATCTCCTTATCTTATTGTAGATTCACATAAGGAATTACTGGAAACTCTTCAGACGGAGGGATTATGGAACTTATAGATTTACCGGTAAAGAAATATTTAAATTAGTTTTAAAAGGCTTTTTAAGAAAATTTATCGAAATTACCAGTTGATTTTTTTTAAGGCGAGGTAAATAAAATTATGTATAACAGAAGAGTTGTTGTTACTGGAATTGGAACAGTTTGCTGTAATGGTGTTGGTAAAGAAATATTCTGGAAGACCCTTAAAGAAGGTGTGTCTAATATTGATAAAATTTCATCCTTTGACGCCAAATCTTTTTACAGTCAGATATCAGGAGAAGCAAGGGATTTCAAACCTACAGACTATATAGATTTTAAAGAAGCAAAAAGAATGGACAGATTTAATCAGTTTGCTATTGCCTGTACAAAGCTGGCTGTGGAAGATGCCAAACTTACCATTACAGACGAAATAAGCTCTTCTGTGGGAGTACTTGTAGGAAGTTGTTTTGGAGGTCTTTCAACACTGATACATCAGACAGAAAAATTTCATAGGGGTGGATCTTCCAAGATAAGTCCTTTTTTTATTCCTATGTTGATTGCAAATATGGTGCCGGGTCAGATTTCTATATCTTTCAATGCCAGGGGCCCTAATTATTCTATAGTTTCAGCCTGTGCTACAGGAGCTCATTGTATTGGAAGGAGTTATGACCTTATTAAACGTGGTGTTGTGGATATAATGATTACGGGAGGAACCGATGCAGTAATAATACCTTTAATTGTTGCGGGCTTTGGTAATATGAAGGCTTTGAGTAGTAGAAATGATGAACCGAAAAAAGCATGCAGACCTTTTGATAAAAGGAGAGATGGATTTATAATAGCAGAAGGATCAGCAATACTTATAGTAGAAGCTCTTGACTCTGCTCTCTCAAGAGGTGCAAATATTTACGGAGAGATAATAGGTTTCGGTATGAATGCAGATGGACATCATATTACTGCTCCTGATCCGGAAGGTGCAGGAATTCAGAAGGCTATGAGGCTTGCTCTTAAGGATGCCGGTATAAAAGCTGAAAATGTTGATTATATAAATGCTCATGGAACATCAACACCTTATAATGATCGTATTGAAACATATGCTATAAAGAAGGTCTTCGGTGACTATGCCTATAAATTAGCAGTAAGCTCAAATAAGTCCATGTTAGGTCATACCCTCGGTGCTTCAGGAGCATTGGAATTTGCTGCCACATTACTTACTCTGAAAGAAAATATAATTCCACCTACAATTAATTACGAAGAACCTGATCCTGATTGTGATCTGGATTATGTTCCCAATAAAGCCAGAGAGCAGAAGGTAGATATTGCCATGTGTAATTCTTTTGGTTTTGGTGGGGCAAATGGTATACTTATAGGAAAGAAATATATCTCTTAACACTGATTTCCCAGAAGAACAACAGTAAAACCCTGTAAGAAAGAGGGGAGTTTTAAATTTATTTAATATTATTATTGATTTTAATCTATTAATCATTTATAATTTATATGAATAAGAATTTTCATTATTGTTAAATTGGTAGCTTCGATAAAATAAACCTTTTATGTTTAAAGCTATCAACAATCAGCTTAAGGAAATCTGAAAGCTGAGGGTTGACAGGTGAAAGCTAAGAATAATTTAATAAATTATAAGGGGAATCTATTTTTTTAGGGGTGTGATTATGCAAAAAAGTAAGAAACTGGGTATTCTTGTGGGTGGAGGACCTGCCCCGGGAATAAATTCTGTAATCGGTGCTGTTACAATAGAAGCTGTTAATAGCGGGTACAGTGTAATAGGAATATATAATGGTTTTAAATATCTGGAAAAGGGGAAAAAAGTTCTTGAATTTTTAAATATTCCCAAAGTCAGTCGTATTCATCTTACAGGTGGAAGTATTCTTAAAACCTCAAGGGCAAATCCTACTAAAAGTGAAGATAAACTTAAGACTGTTGTAGAAACTCTTAAAGATATGGAAATAAATTATTTAATAACAATTGGTGGAGATGATACTGCTTTTGCTGCAATGAAGGTCTCTGAAACAGCAGAATATATGGGATATGACCTTAGAATAGCACATGTCCCAAAGACTATTGATAATGACCTTCCCCTGCCAGCAGGTATACCTACATTTGGATTTGAAACAGCCAGAGCTGAAGGAGCACGGCTTGCTTCTATACTTGCTGAAGATGCAAGAACATCAGGACGATGGTATATAGTAATCTGTATGGGGAGAAAAACCGGACATCTTGCTCTCGGTATAGGTAAATCAGCCGGTGCTACCCTTACCCTTATACCTGAAGAATTTATGGGAAAAATAACTTTAAAACTCCTTGTTGATCATATTGTATCTTCTATAATAAAAAGACTCAGCATAGATATGGGCTATGGTGTGGCAGTAGTTGCTGAAGGTTTTCTGGAATTTCTAGATCCAAAAGAATTAGAGACTTATCTTACATCCCATGAAACTATAGAACGAGATGAGTACGGCCATATAAGACTATCAGAACTGAATTTCTCTGATATCCTTAAAAATGCAGTAAAAACGAGATTGCGAGATTTTAATATAAAGATGCGTCTCGTAGATCAGGAATTTGGTTATGAACTGAGATGTGTTGGCCCCTGTGCCTATGATATTGATTATACCCGTAATCTGGGATATGGTGCCTTTGATTTCCTGAGAAGAGGGGAGAAAAATGCTCTTATATCTATTCAGGGAGATCAGATAGTTCCTATGACTTTTAAAGATATATTTGATTCTGTGACACAAAAAACCAGAGTCAGATATGTTGATATTAACTCTTTATCTTTTAAAATAGCTACTGAGTATATGATAAGACTTGAGAAAAGTGATTTTGAAGATTCAGAGCAATTAAGTAAACTGGCGCAGACAGCTCATATATCAGCCAAACAATTTAAAACAGAGTTTGAGTATCTGGTTAAATAAGAGGTGAACAGTGAAAAGCAACCTTTTCACTGTTCACTTTTTATGAATTCTTCAACTCTGGGTTTTAAATCTAAATCTTTTATTAACTTTAAATAATCTTCAGAAGTTATTTCTTTCCATTCTTTTTTGCTTAGAATCAGAAGAACTGCTTCTATTACATTGGTTCCAAAGGATCTGCCCTGTATTTCAGGGGTTGTGGTGATTAATTTTTCTACTTTCCGTTTTTTTAGTTCTTCTACATCGCTGGAGGTTATTGTGTTAGTTATTATTACTTTACCTGAAAGACAGGGTGGAATGTATTTTCTAATAAAGTGAAAATCTCCGGCTATTATAAAAGCTTCATCATAATATTCACCATATTTTTCTATTGGTTCTATCTCTTGTTTCTGACCAACAGGATAAATCATACTTATGGGAAGTTTGCATACCTCAGGCAAAATCCTATCTGCCTGGAATTCAAGTTCTTCAAGGGAATAAATGGGTTTATTTACATCCAGAGTAAACATCATATCTCCGAAGGTTACAATAGCTCCTGCTTCTACCAGGGCTTCTGCCATTCCAAACCTGTCCATAGCACATACCATAAGAGCTTTTTTATCTTTAATGGGAATAATATTTTTTTCTTTCAGATATCTTATAGTTTCTCGTTCCAGTGTGCCTTTCAGACTGCTTCCATCAACAAGAGGTGTTTTTTTTACTGAATTTTTAAGTCTCAATCCATCTCTCAGGGAATATCTTTTATTTTTGGAGTAAAGATATATATCTATTCCTCCCAGTCCTATGGCATCAACCTGTCCATCAAGTTCTTTCAGAATAGAAATAGCGTGTTTAAAATTACCATCAGTACCTCTACGAATTATTTCAAAATCTCTTCCAAGAAAACTTGTATAGACCTTATGATCTCTTTTAGAGGAACCAAGACTTACACTGACAATTTTTTTCATAAATAAATTTGTGATGGGTAATGCTTAATCCGGGCGAACACAAGGTTCGCCCCTACACCATAAAACCCTGTCTTTTCACCTTTAACTTCTTTTCATTTTACATGCTCTCTCATAGATCTCGTCAATTTCCTTCTGACTTATTGAACGTTCAAAACATCTCAATCCTGCCAGTTTGAAACCGTGTTTTTTTGCAAGCTTATAAATTTCCTCTACTTTCTCAATAGAGATTTTTCTGCCAAGACTAAAACATTCATATCTTTTTTCAAGTGCTAAAATAATAGTCTCTGCCATACAGGCCAGAGCAATGCCCGGAGGATAACCAAAATCATAACCAAAATCCACACTGCCGGGAACTTCTACAAGGCCTCCTTCTATCACTAACACATCGGTTCGAATTGTTGCCATTTCTCTGGATACATCATGAGGAAGAGCCACATCACAGATAACTGAACCTGATTTAGGATATGCAGGCAGGATAATTCCGTGAATACTGGTAGTAGCCGATATAACTATATCACTCTTATTTACAGTATCCTGAAGGTCTGTAGAATAAAAGACCTTTACTTTTTTATTTTCTTTAATAAAATCAACTATTTTTTGCATTCTCTTAAGACTTCTTGCCACAAGAGTAAGATGGCCTACTTTGTCAGCAAGGATATAAGAGCACACACTGCCTATAGAACCTGTAGCCCCTATAACAGATGTATTACACTTATTAACATCTATATGCATAAATTTTGCTGCTTCAAGGGCTCCCTCTATTGCTATGGCAATAGTAAGACTGTTCCCGGTAGTTACAGGTATATCTAAATTTTTTGCAACTGTTTCTCCTGCATCTCCTATAACAGAGGTATAAGCACCCAGACCAAGTATTCTGGCACCTAATTTTTTTGCTATTTTACCTGTTTCTATTATTTTTTTATATATCTGTTTTCTAGGTAGTTCAATAAACTGCTTTGGAAAAAGAGGACACGTAATAAACCATCCTTCTGCTTCCATACCAGTATGTGATTTTATACCGGTAATATGAGAGGCTTTATGTGGAGGCATCCACTCAAGCATTTTTTCTATTAATTCCAGCCGTTTATTTGCAGCTTTTGGTTCTACACGTATTACATCTTTAATATCTATGGGATGAATAATAAAAGCGAACTTTTCCACTATTACTCTCCGGACAGCCCTTCTTCGATTTCTTTTTTCATTCCTTCAAGCATCATCATAGAATTTTCTCTTACTTTAACCAGTAATGTAGGGCCTATAAGTTCTTCCAGTACCGGTATCCCAAAGTCAAAATCAACTCCCAGTGTAACTTCTGTTCCTTCCGGGACAGTTCTGAATTTCCACTGTCCTTCAAATTTATCCAGGTCTCCCTCTATGAGTTTATAAGTAATAGTTAAATTTTTATCGTCAAAATAATCTATTTCTTTCCAGTATATAGGTGTACCATCAACACTGGTTTCCCAGTCTGTAATGGTCTCTCTGTCTTTTCGTTCTATTACTGTAACAGACTCTACATCCCGCATATAATCAGGATATTTTTCCATATTACAGGCCAGGGAATATACTTTTTCCGATTCTGCTTTTATAATTATTGAAGTCTCAACGTACGGCATTCTCACGTCTCACGTCTCACGTCTCACGTCTCACGTCTCACGTCTCACGTCTCACTTTCTATAGACAGTGTCTTT
>JAKJGF010000142.1 GCA_022704525.1 Bacillota bacterium
CCCTCCTCTTTATTATGACTGGATGGAAAAAAATGGCTTAAAACCTCCTGATGAAATCTTTGATTTATTACTGAACCCCTCTTCTGCTATAACCTGTCCTGCTGTTACCTTTCCCGGTAAAGGTGATGTTTTTAAGATGGATCCTGTTCTGAGGCCCGAATATCAGATCCTTCACATGAAAGCAATAGTTCCTGAAGGTATAAAGGAGATTACCTGGATTATTGATGGCAATATTTCAGGAAAGACGGGCAATCCTTTTGTATTTAAGTGGCAGTTAAAACTCGGTACACATACTGTTCAGGTTAAGGGGATGGGTAAATCGAGTGAAAAAGTAAAATTTACTGTTTTCTAGAACTGAATATAGCTATGAGTATAAATTCCATAACCTTATAACCTTTCACATCTCACTCACTTTTTACTAAATTTTCTAACTAGCAGGATGACTTTAGACACATAAAGAATATATTCAACAGTTTAATCTTCAGACCTTTAAATTTATTCCTCTGAAAGGAGCTTATTGTGAATAAAGAATTTGAAACTTTAGTAGATAATTATCTTAAATGGAAATATACTTTTAATCCGGTTTATGCCAGTCGCCTTGGCCTGTCTTCCTATGATGGAGAGATAGGAAATTTTTCTAAAGAAGCAGAGGAGGAAGCAATATCTAAACTTTATGGATTTAAATTTTCTGGAGAGAAGATATCCTCTGATGATTTAAATTATGATAATAAAATTGATAGATTATTCCTTTTAAGAGATATAGAACTTTCCCTCATAAGAATGGAACGTATAAGAAGCAGAGAGAAAAATCCCCTTCTTTATATGGATGAGGCATTGGATTCCATTCATACCCTTATGCTCAAATCTTATAGACCTCTGGAATATACTGCATCTATGATATTAAAGAGAATGGAAAAGATTCCCCGGCTCTTTAAAGAAGGTAAAGAAAATCTATCTTTCTGCCCGCCGGTATTTCTAGAAGTAACCTCTGAAACTATAGATCACGCGGCTGATTTTATAAATACTGTTACTCAAAGTTACGGCAGAATTTCTCCGTCTTTAGAAGCTGATTTTGAGAAAGCCTCAAAAAAAGTTAAAGAAGCAATAATAGATTTTAAAGGTTTTATTAACACTATAACTCCCGGTGAAGAGAATTCTTTTGCCGTAGGGAAAGAGACTTTCTCTGATCTTGTTAAAACAGGCTATATGATAGATAAAACCTTAGAGGAGATTTTAGAAACAGGGGAGAAATGTTTCGCGTCCATATCCTATAAATTAACCAATCTTGCTTCCGAACTCGACCCTTCTCAGAGCTGGTATGAAATATACAGATTATTAAAGAAAGAAAATCCTGGTCCTTCAGGGGTGCTCAAAATGTATCTGGATTATATGAATGATGCGAGACAGTATCTTATAGATAATGATATTGTAACAATCCCTGAGGATGTCTTTTTAGATGTAGATGAAACACCTGCCTTTGTAAGGCCTGTAATACCTGTAGCTGCCTATCTGTCTCCCGGCCCTTATGATGAAGTCCAGAGGGGTGTTTTCTGGGTTACTCCATTACAGGAAGAGCTATCGGAAAAGGAGAAAGAAAATTTAACAGGGGAACATAATATTTATACTGCCAGAGTTACTGCCCCTCATGAAGCCTATCCGGGTCATCATCTTCAGCTATGTCTTTCCAACCGTCAGAAGAGCAACCTTCGAAAACAGTCTCATTCTGATATCTTTGTGGAAGGATGGGGTTTATATTGTGAAGAGATGATGAAAGAAGTGGGATATATGAAGGGCGTAAAACTAGAACTTGCCCAGCAGGTTGATCAGCTTATGAGAGCCGCAAGGGTTATTATTGATGTCCGTCTTCACACTATGGGTATGACTATAAAGGAAGCAAAGGACTTTATGACTGATATAGTACTTGTTTCACCATCTACTGCCAGAGTGGAGGTTAACCGTTATACTATGACACCCACACAGCCTCTGAGTTATATGATAGGACAATTAGAGATAATGTCTCTTAGGGAAGAGTATAAAAAATTAAAAGGAGATTCTTTTACTTTAAAGGATTTCCATGATAAAATACTGAGTTTCGGATCTTCACCTATTAAGATAATAAGACAGATGCTTCTGGAGGGAGAGGATGGAACATAGGATTACCTGATGTTTACAAAAAAACATTATTATATAATAATTATCGTATCACTGGCAGTATTTATAACCAATCTCGACCTTAGCATTGTAAACATTGCCCTTCCCACACTTGCGAGAAAATTCAATGTTAATATAGATGTTGTTTCCAGAATATTACTTTCCTATTTACTGGCTTACTGCGGTTTACTTCTCCCTTTCGGAAGACTTGCTGATATTAAAGGAATTGTTAAGATTTTTAAACTTGGATTTATTATTTTTACTATCTCTTCATTATTTTGTAGTCTATCTGTAAATATTACAATGCTTATAGTTTTTCGTTTTATCCAGGGTGTTGGAGGTTCTCTGCTTCTTTCTACCTTTGGCGCTATAATTATACAGTATATGCCTTCTGAAAAAATGGGTAGAGTTTTCGGTCTTATGTCACTCTTTGGTGGAAGCAGTATTGCTATAGGTGCTCCCATGGGAGGTTTTATCTTAAAATATCTGCCCTGGTACTGGCTCTTTTTGATTAATATCCCTATTGGTGTTGTGGCTCTTATTCTTGCCCATATAAATTTAGAAGATAAACCCTCGGAAGTAGAAGAACAGACTTTTGACTTTACAGGTGCTGTTTTGATTTTTCTTGGCCTTGTGTCTCTTACATATGGTTTACATGAGGGATCTGACCTGGGATGGACTTCTTCTATAATAATTGGTTCCTTTCTTTTATCTTTTGTCTCTATATCAATTTTTATAATTAGAGAAATAAGACATAAATACCCTGTACTGGATATATTCCTTTTTAAAAATATATATTTTTCCTGCGGACTTTTAGCAAATCTTATTGCCTGTATGGTTTTAGACGGATCAAATCTTATTTTCCCCTTTTATTTTGAACTTGCCAGAGGCTATACACCTGACAGGACGGGGCTCCTTTTAATGCTTTTTCCTATATTAATAAGCTTTATAGGCCCTGTGTCAGGATTTTTATGTGATAGAATTGATCCCAGAATTATGTGTGCCGGCGGTATGGCTTTACTGCTTGTTGCCTCTGTAATGATTATGTCTTTTAATCAGTTAACTCCTATTTTTCTTATCGTACTTTCCTTTATAATTTATGGAGCAGGTTTTGCTCTGTTCTTTACGGCCAGTCCTACTGTTGTCTTAAGTCATGCCCCTGAGAATAAAGAAGGTATGGTTAACGCAATAAATTCCTTCGTTCTTTATCTCGGCACCACTCTGGGTATATGTATATTTGAGACAATTTTTTCACTCACCATTTCTTCAGTAGAAAATACCTCTCTTTCTTCCATAGCTCCTCAGTATATTGTAAAAGGATTACATAATGTTTTTATATTTGCCATTATTATTACTATAATAGGTTTTATGGCTTCTGTTATTGCAAAAAGGAAGAAAGTATCTTCGCTAAAAAGATATCCTACCGCTAAGATTGGATTTTAGAAACGCTTTCTGTCAGGATGAAGGATTTTAGAAGATAAATAGCCAATAAGCCAATAGTTAGAAAGAAAATAAGGTAAAAGACAACAGGCAGTAAAAGAGATAAGACTCATTACAGGGTGTTAATTGTAGAAACTTCAGGTATAAATAACATAAGAGTTCCTTGCCTTTATGTCAATAACTGGTTAAAACAATTAGAGAGTAAATAAGATAACTTAAACTTTCAGGTGACTGAAAGGTACAATTGAAAGGAGATGTATATAAATGAACAGATATTTTTCCCTTACATATCCGCAAAAGGGTGTATGGTATATGGAAAAACTCTATCCGAAAACTACTATGTGGAATTTACCATATACCGTTAAATTTAAAGAAGAATTTGATTATTTTCTTCTTGAGAAAGCAATAAATCTAACTATAGAAAAAAATGATGCTCTGAGATTGAGATTTTTAGAAATAGAAGGAGAGCCGAAACAGTATATTTCTGAATATAAGTATGAGAAAATAGATTATTTTAATTTTACAGGTAAAGAACTTGAAGAGAAGAAATGGATTACTAAAAAATCACAGAGTCATTTCAATATTATAGAAAATGCTCTTTTTTATTTTGCCATATTAAAATTTTCCTCAGAAAAGTCGGGCTTTTATATGAATGTTCATCATATAATAGCAGACGGAAGTTCTGTAGCCTTAATTATTCAACAAATCTGTGATTTTTATTATGCCCTTAAAGAAGGTAAGGAGATAGGTTCTCAAAAAAAACCTTCCTATATTGATTTTATAAAGATTGAAAATGATTATCTTAATTCTGATAGACTTAAAAGAGATAAAGAATTCTGGGATAAGGAATTGTCTGAAGTACCTCCTCCTTTAGATATTAAATCCTTTAAGTTATCAAAGAGTATAGAAACAGAGAGGAAAACATTTCTTCTTCCAGAGGATTTATCAAGGGAACTTTATAAATTCTGTAAAGAGAATAAAACTTCTATATTTCGTATCTTTCTCTCTGCTTTTTATACTTATGCTATGAGGATTACAGGTAAAACAGATATAGTAGTGGGTACGGCCTATCATAACAGGCTTGAAGAAGTCTCAAAAAATACAGTAGGTATGTATACGTCAGTGCCTCCTTTTAAGATTGATGCCGGGAATGTAGAATTTAGAACAGTCCTTACAGAAGTAAGAAAAAAATTAAAATCTATTGATAAACATCAGAGATATCCCTATGAATTTCTCTTAAGAGATATAAAAGCAAAGGATTCTAACTGTAAAGATCTTTATGATACTGCTATTTCCCAACATCTTAAAAATCTTTATCCTTCTAACTCAGAGGTGGAATTTCATTGTAATGGAAATTTCTCCTGTCCTCTGACTATATATATCCGCTATCACAGTCAGGATGAAACTGTTCCCGTTGATTTAATAATTGATTATTATACAGATAAATTTACAGGAAAAGAAATTAACTCTTTATATAACCATCTGGTAAATATTATGAGAGATGGACTGAAAAATCCCGATAAACCTCTTTCCTGTATAGAATTATTATCGGAACAGGAAAAGAAGAAATTAATCTATTTTTTCAATGATTATCCTGGTGATTATCCTCTGGATAAAACTTTTATTCAGCTCTTTGAAGAACAGGTGAAAAGGACTCCTCATAACACAGCGGTAGTTTATAAAGACAAAGAATTAACCTATGAAGAATTGAACAGAAGATCTAATAGTCTTGCTAATGTATTAAGAAAAGAAGGTATAAAACCTGACACCCTTGTAAGTATCCTTGTAGAACGGTCTATAGAAATGATCCTCGGTGTTGTAGCCATACTTAAAGCAGGAGCAGCTTATGTGCCCCTTGAAGCAGATTATCCGAAGGATAGAATTGCTTATATTCTTGAAGATAGTAAGTCCACTGTATTACTTTCCCAGAAACACCTTTTAGATAAAATACAGTTTTCCGGTAAGATCTTTGACCTGGAAGATGAAAAGAACTATCGAGGTGATGACTCAAATCTTCCACTGGTAAATAATCCGTACCATTTAGCTTATGTAATCTATACATCAGGTTCTACGGGGAAACCTAAAGGGGTTATGATCGAACATCGTTCTCTTACGAATTTCTGCTACTGGGTTATAGAAAGTCATAATTATACACCTCAGGATCGTATGGCAAAACTTGCAAGTTTTAATTTCGATGCTTCAATCCTGGAAATTTTCCCGCCACTCTGTGCTGGTTCGGCCTTATATGTAATCCCTGAAGAATTGAAATATTCTATTTATGAATTAAATAATTATCTTGAAGAAAATAATATAACATTTTGTTTTTTCCCTACGGCCTTTGGAGAACAATTTATGGAACTTGTAGATAATAAATCTCTCAGATGGGTTGATATTGGAGGCGATAAATTAAAGATTTATAAAAAAAGGAATTATACTCTCTTGAATTGCTACGGACCTACGGAAAACACAGTATATACTACAACTTTTGTCGTTACCGGATACCAGTCCAATATACCCATAGGAAAACCTCTTGCCAATACAAGAGTATATATACTGGATAAATTTAATAATCTCTTACCTCCCGGTTGGCCAGGAGAATTATGTTGTGGCGGTGCAAATGTGGCCCGGGGATATTTCAATAAACCGGAGCTTACAAAGGAAAAATTTGTTCCTGATCCTTTTTTCCCCGGGGAAATTATGTACCGCTCAGGAGATCTTGCTAGATGGCTTCCAGATGGAAATATCGAATTTTTCGGACGTAATGACTATCAGGTAAAAATAAGAGGCTTTCGAGTTGAAACAGGAGAAATTGAACAGGTCTTACTTAAACAGAGAGGAATAAAAGAAACAGTTGTTCTGGCAAGAGTAGATCAGAATAATAATAAATATCTATGTGCATATATTGCTGGTACTGAGGAGATAAATACAGGAGAACTAAAGAAAATTCTTTCAAAAGAACTTCCCGATTATATGGTTCCTTCTTATATAATACAACTTCCAAACTTTCCCTTAACACCCAATGGAAAAATTGATAGAAAGATTCTACCTGAACCGGCTACCGTGGCAGAGACTGCTGTAGTTTATAGGCCTCCGGCAAATGAAACAGAGGAAAAGCTTGTCGAAATCTGGGAGGAAATCCTTGCCATAAAGAAGATAGGAACAGGAGACAATTTCTTCTCCCTGGGAGGTCATTCTCTGAAAGCAGCTATACTTCAGGCAAAGATTTTAAAAATCTTCAATGTAAATATTTCCTTTAATGACATATTTAAATCTCCTACAATCCGTGCTATGGCAGAACAAATTGAAAAACCTTCAAAGGAAGATTATTTACCCGTTATATCTGTGGAAGAAAGAGAATATTATCCTGTATCATCTGCTCAGAAGCGTCTCTTTATCCTGAGTCAGATGGAACCTGACAGTATTACCTATAATGTGCCTCTTGTGGTGACAATAGAGGGCAGTCTTGACACGGCCAGATTATCTCATGCCCTCGATAGTATGATAGAACGCCATGAAAGTTTTAGAACTTCCTTTGTAATTATAGATGGTAAAGCGGTACAGAAAATAAATAAACAGGTGAGATTTAAAAAGATTTTACTTGAAAGCACAGAAGAAAATATAGAAGATATTATGTCTGATTTTGTCAGAGCCTTTGATATGTCTGAAGCCCCTTTAATAAGATCCCTTTTAGTTAAGATTTCTTCTGAAAAATATATACTGCTTCTGGATTTTCATCATATAATCTTTGATGGTCTTTCCATACCGATATTTTTTAATGAACTATGGCAGTTATATGAGGGAAAAACTCTTTCTCCTCTAAAAAATCATTATAAGGATTATGCAGTATGGCAGAATAAACTTATGAATTCACCTGTAATAAAAAAACAGGAAGAATTCTGGTTGAATATGTTTTCCGGAGAAGTTCCAGTAATGGATCTTCCTTCAGACTATCCACGACTTTCTGTGCAGGACAGCAGAGGAGAGACCTTTTATTTTTCCATAGATCGGGAGCTTGCATATAATGCAAGAAAACTGTCTGCTGAAACAGGTACTACCTTATATATGGTTTTAATGTCTGCCTTTAATGTATTTCTTTCAAAATATACAGGTCAGGAAGATATAGTTCTGGGAACACTGGCAGGAGGAAGAGAAAGAGAAGAATTTCAGGGATTAATAGGTATGTTTGTAAATACTCTTGCTATCAGAAATTACCCGCAAAGTGATAAAACCTTCAGAGAGTTTCTCCATGAGGTAAAGGAGACTTTATTAAAAATTTACGCTCATCAGGATTATCAGTTAGAAAACCTTATAGATAGACTTAATCTTAAAAGAGAAACAGGTAGAAATCCCCTTTTTGAGGTTTTTTGTATTCTTCAGAATATGGATAAACCTGTCTCTACTGTGGAAGACCTTACTGTAAGCTTCAAGCATTATGAAAATAAGATTGCCAAATTTGATCTGTCTTTAGATGCTTATGAAGGAGAGACTGTTGATTTTGCGATGGAATACCGTACGTCCCTCTTTGAAAAAAGTACCATAAAGAGAATGGCAGATCATTTTATAACTGTACTTAATTCTATAATAGATAATCCTGATCAGAAAATTAAAGATATAAATATACTTTCTCGATATGAAAGAAGACAGATTTTATATAACTTTAACGATACAGAAGTCTATTACCCTGATGATAGACCTGTACACTGTTTCTTTGAAGAACAGGTTGCAAAATATCCTGATAAAACCGCAGTAGTATATAAAGATAAGAGTCTTACCTACAGAGAACTGAATGAAAAAGCAAATCAACTGGCAAGATCCCTTGTGTCTCTTGGAGTAAAAAGTGATACTCCTGTGGCTTTAATGATTTCCCGTTCAGTTGATATGATTGTGGCCATTTTTGCTACATTAAAAGCAGGAGGTGCCTATGTTCCTGTAGATCCTGGCTATCCTGAAGAAAGAATAGAATATATGCTTTTTGACAGTGCACCTCCAGTAATCCTGGCAGAGAAAGAATTTTATGAAAAAATAGAATTTACCGGTAAATTTCTGGATATTAAAGATGAAACACTTTATAAGGGAGATACTTCCAATCTGCCTCTTCGAAATAAATCAGATAATCTGGCATATATAATATATACGTCAGGTTCTACGGGAAAACCAAAAGGTGTCATGATAGAACATATATCTCTTGTTAATTTTATTACCTGGCACAGGAATAAGTATGATTTTTGTTTCCATGATAACTGTGCTGAATATGCATCTTTCAGTTTTGATGCATCTATACCACAGATTTTTTCACCTCTCCTTTCCGGTGCAACCCTTTATATTATAAGTGAAGACATCAGATTGGCACCTCAGAAAATAAGTAGATATATAGAAGATAATAATATAACCTATATAGATTTACCCACTCAGTTGTGTGAATATTTTATAGAACTGGGGAATAATAAAACTTTAACAAGAATGACTACAGGTGGTGATAAACTTAAAAAATTTACTCCTGTAAATTATACTCTCATAGATGAATATGGCCCTACTGAATACACTGTTACAACAACTTATTTTACTGTAGATAAGCTATATCATCGTTCTCCCATAGGCAAACCTGTAGCAAATACGAGAATTTATATATTGGATAAGCATTGTAATCTTCAACCTGTAGGAGTTTTTGGAGAATTGTGTATAGCAGGAAAAGGCCTTGCCAGAGGTTATTTAAACAGACCTGAACTGACAGAGGAAAAGTTTGTAGATGATCCTTTTGTTTCAGGTGAAAAGATGTATCGTAGTGGGGATCTGGCCAGATGGCTGCCTGATGGAAATATAGATTTTATAGGCCGTATAGATACACAGGTAAAAATAAGGGGTTTTCGTATAGAATTAGGCGAAATTGAAGAGGTAATAAGAAAAAAGAAAGATATTATAGAAGCAGTTGTTATAGATAGAAACGATAAGGAGGGAAATAAATACCTCTGTGGATATATTGTTAGCAATAAAGATATAGATATAGAAGAATTAAAACAGGATATTTTAAAATATCTTCCTGAGTATATGGTACCTTCTTATATAATGAAACTGGAGAAAATGCCTCTTACGCCCAGCGGTAAAGTGGATAGACGTTCTCTACCTGAACCTGCAATAGATATAAGTGCCAGATATGTCGCTCCGAGAAATGATATGGAAAAAAAACTTGTTAAAGTCTGGCAGGAGGTACTGGGAGTTAAAAATATAGGAATTGAGGATAATTTTTTCTCCCTGGGAGGTCATTCATTAAAGGCCGTAACGCTTGTGACGAAACTTCAGAATGACTTTGACGTTCAGGTAAATGATATATTCCAATATCAGACTGTAAGAAAACTTTCAGAAAATATCCATGAAACAAAAGGATATCTTAAAAGAAAACTTTATGAGATTAAGAAAAAGGAAATAATGGAAAAATCTTATAAAGAAGAACCATCCATTAAATCAGCCTGTGAGAATTATAAGAAGTATATAAAGAAATATTCTGAGATAGACCTTGGAGAGAAAACGATTTACACAGATATTCTTCTTACCGGTGTAACAGGTTATCTCGGGATTCATTTACTTATGGAGTTACTGAAAGAAACAAAAAATAATATATATGTAATTATAAGAGGTAAAAATCAGGAAGAAGCAGTTAAGAGGCTTGAGAAACAATTTGCTTATTATTTTAATATGGAAGTATATGGGAAATACAGAAAGAGGATTTATATAATAAATGGTGACCTTTCAAAGAAATACCTGTGTCTTAATGAAGTTCTTTACAATGAACTCGCAGAAAGGATTGACTGTATAATACATGCTGCGGCCTGTGTAAAACATTATGGAAATTATGAAGATTTTTATGAAAGTAATGTTCTTTCTGTGGAAAATCTCCTTGCTTTTGCAAAGAAGGGAAAGAAGAAAGATTTTAATCACATATCTACTGTTTCAGTAGGATGGGGAAGAGTAGAAGGCAAAGAGGCAGTACTTTTTACAGAAGAAGATTGTGATGTAGGGCAGGTAATAGAGAATTACTATGTAAAAACTAAATTACTCTCAGAAAAAGTTGTTCTTGATGCGAGAAAAGAAGGTATAAATGGAAATATCTTCAGGGTAGGCAATCTGGTATATAATTCAGAAACAGGATTATTTCAGGAAAATATTGATGAAAATGCTTTTTATAATCTCTTTAAATCATATCTCAATCTTGGATGTGTATCAGAAGGGGAGATCTGTGATTTTTCCTATGTCGACAGTGTGGCAAAAGCAATAATTACTCTTTATAACAGACAAAACCTTAAACAGGAAACCTATCATATCTTAAATTCAGATATAAAAGATTTATCTCATATTCTCACTTCTAAAGAAGTAGTACTGAATATAGATAGTTGTCAAAGAGGGAATTTTATTGATTATCTTTATAAAATCTTTGATATTCCTCCATATACATCTTATATAGAGAATATTATGCTCCACAGAGGATGGTTAAGTGAGGAACAGGTTTCAACTCATTTCATTACTCTTTCTGATAAAACTGCTCTTATACTTGACTGCCTTGGTTTTAAATGGCCTTCCTTTGATATTACCAGGGTGGAACAGATGATTAGAAAATCCCTTGAAGAGAGAATTGAAATTTTAAAATCTGCTCCTTTATTTGTTAAACTTTCGGAAGAAGCCCTCAGGGAATTTGCAGGTCTTTGTAAAATGGAGTATTATCGGGATGGTTCAATTGTTTTCTGGGAAGGAGATAAAGCTTCTAAATTTTATTTTATTGTAGATGGATATGCCGAATATTTCAAGAAATCTGCCTCTGGATGGATTGGAACTATTTATGTTGCAGGTCCTGGCTATTTCTTCGGCACAGGTTCCCTTAAGGGTGAAAATAATCATTATCAATGTACTGCTGAGGCTATTATGGGAGATCTGCAGTTGCTGGTTTTTAAACCTGAGGATATTCTGAGATTTATAAAAAAATATTTTGAATTTACTTTAAGTCTTATAGTGCAACTTGACGAGTCAGAGAAGAGACTTGGTGCAATAATTGTGGATTTAGGATAAAATAGAATTATGCGAAAAAAAAGCGGTCTTCAGTTACAATTGATGGATTTTAAAGAGAGAGAGTTTAATAAGATTTTTCTTACTCTTAATAAGGAAAGATTTATTGAGATTTTAAGTGAGTTTAATACTATTCAAGATCTAAAAGTCCTGAGATATAAAATCTTTAAATTAAGAGACACTATAATTTCTTCCAATAATAGCTATGAAGAAAGCAGAGATATCTTGCAGAGAGATATGATTTCTTTTCGTAAAGATATCCTTATATCTGAATTGAATCAGATTCTGGAAGCCCGTACAATTGAAAGAGCAAGATATTATATTAAGAGATTAGAGAAAGGTACCAGGGAAGTTAAAACAGGTAAGATTAATGATATAAATCTCTTTCGCTGGAAGGAATATGATGAAATTATCACTGACAGTCTCTGGGTTATGGATAAAAGAGATACTTCGGGCTCTCACCTGTCCTGGTACTGGGGAAATTTTATCCCGCAGATTCCACGACAGATGATGATGAGATATACAAAAAAAGGTGATTGGGTGCTGGATGCTTTTATGGGAAGCGGAACTACCCTGATTGAGTGTCGCCGCCTCGGAAGAAATGGTATCGGCCTGGAATTAAACCCTGAGGTGGTTGAAAAAGCCAGGGAATTGATTGAGGAAGAAGAAAATAAGTTTAATACAGTGAGTGAAGTAATTACAGGAGATAATAGAATTCTTAATATTAATGCCCTTCTGGAGAAGCACTGCAGAAAATCCGTTCATCTTCTTATTATGCATCCTCCCTATCATGATATAATTAAATTTTCAGATGATGAAAGAGATATATCCAATGCAAAGAATACAGAGGACTTTCTCAAGATGTTTGGCGAATCCCTCGATAATGTTACTCCTTATCTTGAAAAAGGAAGATATTTTATCCTGGTAATAGGTGATAAATATTCTGCCGGTGAGTGGATACCTCTTGGTTTTTATTGTATGAATGAGGTAGTGAAAAGAGGTTATTCACTAAAGAGTACAGTAGTGAAAAATTTTGATGAAACAAGAGCAAAGAGAAGACAGAAGGATCTCTGGAGATACAGGGCTTTATCCGGTGGATTTTATATCTTTAAGCATGAGTATATTATGATTTTTGTAAAAAAATGAAAAATAACCAGGCTATGAGTCAATGATCCCGCCCACATGGGGACAGGGCTTGTGGTGCAAACCGTAAGTTCTCACATTGATTAGAGGTATAAGGAATAATATTCTTTA
>JAKJGF010000371.1 GCA_022704525.1 Bacillota bacterium
GGCTGAAAATAATCCCAGAACCTTTGATGTAGATGGCCCTTTTACAAAACAGGTTTATAGACTTACAACACACCATATTATGGGAGTTCATAAAATGGGAGAAGATGGTATATCATTCCTCACCTGGTCTCCCGAGGTAGGTAAAGATGAACTTAAAGATTACAAAGTCTATGTAGATATTTTTGATAAAAACGGAAAACCCCTTTACTCAACACCTATGATGAAAGACCCCATAACAGGTAACTGGAATTTACAGAAAGATACAGGTTGGAAGGAACTTCAGGGACTTGGCTACCGTTATTCTGTAAAAGATAAAGATGGTAAACCCCTGCTGAAAGGTAAAACCCCGGTTACTTATAGTGATCCCTATTCCAGATTTCTTCAGGGGCAGCAGAGAGGTTTAGAGAGAATATTTGTAGATCCTGTACTGGGTATTGAAACAGGTTGGTACGATGACTCCGGCAAAGGTGGTTGTAACTATGCAGATAACCCCCAGTGGGGACGCTTTACTGTTGATAACAGACCGGAGGCAGAAAAGGTACAGCTTGTTTTGATGGATGAAGAGGGTAAACAGCTTACTAAAAAAGAACTTTTAGACAGGCTTGGAGAACCGAAGCTTTTAAAATATGACGAAGCAAGTCCAGAAGATAAAAAAGATGTAGACACCCTTTTAAAATGGGGAGTTGACACAGATGGTAAAGTAACCGATTATAAGTGGACAGATGGTTTAAAAGAAGATGGCACAATAGATATGAAAAAGATTGGAGATGCCTGGGTTTCTACTGTAAATAATTTTGATAAGCTAAAGGGACTCAAATATGAATTCAGAGTCTATGAAGATGGAAAACTCGTAGGAGATAAAGACGGTGACGGGAAACTGAGTGAAATGGAGAGAAGAAATACACCTTTTAATGATCCCTTCAATAATATTATAAGTGACCGTCCCGGAGCAGAAAGACTTACTCTTATAAAGGAATCCAATTATAAATTTAGATACAGTAATACGCCGAGAAAGAACGAAGATCCCAGAAAAAATGTTATATATGAAGCCCATGTAGGAAGTTTTATGGGTTCCAAAGACAATGCCAATCCCTCCAACTTTAAAGATATGATTGCCAATCTGGATTATATAGAAAATCTCGGAGCAAATACTATAGAACTTATGCCGACTAATGAGTTTGGTGGCAAACGTGACTGGGGTTATACACCTGACTATTATTTTGCGGGAGCAGAGGCCTATGGATTTGAAATGTCTGTAAAAGAAGCTCTGGAACGTGGTGTTATAACACCAGAGGAAGCAAAAGACAAAGAATCAGTATGGGTCCATGGAACAGACGCCATAAAGGTATTTGTAGATGAAGCCCACAGGAGAGGTTTTAATGTTTTTGCAGATGTGGTTTACAATCACGTATCAGGTAAAGCAGATGCTGATAATCCTCTTAATATGATAGACGGAGACAAAAATTCCTTTTTCAAATGGTGGGGTAAATACTGCAGTGATTCTCCATGGGGTGCAAAACCTGCATACAGTGCAGATGAAGTAAAACAGTTCTTTACTAATAATGCTGTTCAGCAAATAGATGAACTGGGTTATGATGGTATCAGATTTGATTTTACACAGGTTCTTCATGATACAGGGTCAACAGGTGAAAAATGGGAAGGTATGCAGACACTGAGGAAGATTAATAAAACTATTGATAATGTGAGTCCAGGTGCTATTACCATAGCAGAAGATTTTACAAATAACTGGCTTGTTGCGGCAGACTATGATAAGAGTGAATGGCAGGGTGAAGGGGACTGGAGAATGGAAAAACAGGGTATGGGCTTTGATGGGGTATGGAATGATAGATTCCACGATGATCTTATAGGTGTTCTGGAAGGTTCTGCCAGCATGGATAGACTTATGGAAGCCATAACAGGTCATATAGGAGTGGCAAACTCGGGTAATGCAGTTATATACGCTCACAGTCATGATGAAGTAGGTAATTCGGGACAATGGGCAGCCAGGGTAGCTGCTCACAGCCAGAATGATAAGGATGTGGAGAAACCTTATCCCAGAGCGGTTGCAAGAACAGCTGCCGCAATTACTCTTACAGGAGCAGGAATACCTATGATTTTCCAGGGCGAAGAATTCCTGGATAATGCTGATTATAAACATGGTATTACCTCTACCTGGGGCAATGATATTCAGTGGCTGAATTTTGATATGAATCCTGCAAAACTTTCAGATATTAAAAAAGCAGCAGACAACCCTGCTCATCTTCATAGTTTAAGTAATGAAGAAAAGAATTTTGTCCAGAAATATATAAAGATGACTCCTGAACAGAAGGCGGAAGTAGAAGTTCTTGCCAACAAAAGGGGACATTTCAACTGGTATAAAGATCTTATAGCTTTAAGAAGTAAAAGTGATGCCTTCAGTTCCACTGCAGAATTAAAAAGAATTTTTACTCATAATGCCGACAGGGTTATGGCATACGAACGTAAAAGTGGTAATGATGATTATATTGTAGTTACTAACTTCAATGATAAGGTCTGGAATGATTATAAAGTGGGTCTTCCTCCGGGAAAATGGCAAGAAGTATTAAACAGCGACAGTAAAATGTACGGAGGAGACAATGCAGGTAATGGAGGAAGTATAATTGACAGCAGTAGTGGAATTACAATTCCCAGAGGCGGTACAGTAATATTTAAAAGAGTTGGCTAAATACGATAAAACTATACAGCAGGAGCAGAACACTGTTCTGCTACTGTTAAAC
>JAKJGF010000143.1 GCA_022704525.1 Bacillota bacterium
TTTTTCCTCTACTGGTTCCGGTTCCGGTGGCGGTAAAGGCAGAGGTTCGAGAGTATTTTGATTTACAACTACTCCTCCGTATATAGTAAGATCTTTTGGATATCCTGAAGCATTTTTTATTTCTGTGGCTACCAGTTTACCTGCGTGAATAAACCCTGAAAATGCTGCCATAGTATCAGAATTGGATACCATTGTTACAGTGCCTCCTGCAAAGATATTTATTTTTTCCCTGGGATCCGCGCTATTAATAGTATTGGACACATCAAATCTAACATTTCTTTCTGCAACAACACTTCCATTTCCTGAAATTCTGCCATCATTTACTACCAGACTTCCTAAAGCTACAGTCTCATCTCCACCCCATTCATAATACTTATCATCATTTTCCAGTTGCAGGTAAGCTCCTTCATCAAAACTCAATTCTCCATTGATTGTTAATTCACCGTTGACTATTTGATTTTCAGAAAAAATAAGTTTGCCATCTTTAACGGTTACACCTGGTAATACTCCTGTAGTAATAGTCCGATCCGGGGTTACACCATAGTCATCGTGAAAACTATAGGTAGTATTATTTATTTTTGTATAGGTTCCTCTTGGTAAAATATAGGGTTTATTCCCTCTGGTGTCCAATTCTTTAGGATCCAGCATGGGGGGAATAGTGATTGGTGAATCTGAACTCTGTATAGTACCTGACACCGTCTCTGCTACACTGCTTGTTAAAGTTATGTTTCCAACTGCAGAAATCTTCTGTCCCTTGAGATTTATGCTATTTGCTGTTACATTAATAGCATTACCTGTCATATTAGAGTGTAAATCGGCAAGCCCTGAATTTTCACTCATAAGGTTTAAATTGCCCTGATCTGTGGGAAGTTTTATATCAATTTGATTCTGTACCAGAAGTAGACTATCCCTATCACTTGCAGGTTGTATAAAAACATCAACAATGCGGCTTACACCTGCTACACTGGCTACACAGATTATATTTGCTGAGTAAGGGGGAATAGTTCTTCCTTTACAACCCTTGGCAGGAACTGAACTGTTAAGATTATTGACAGAATAATAACCTGTCGTGTCTGCATCAAAACTTACCTTATATTCCATATTGGAGGGTAGATTTTTTAATGGATCCGGTGTTGTATTATCAGGTAAGGTGCCTGCCCATGTTTTATCCTGTATAAGATGTGCCAGAGCCTCATTTATACCACATTCGGCAAGAGCGGTAACCTGTTTTCTTATCTTATAATTACCCACCACAAAAAGTGTTCTTGTAGATGTGGCTATGAGGGCTGTGGAAAGTATTATCATAACTACTACTATCCACAGAGCAGTAATAAGAGCAAAACCTTTCTTTGTTTTTTTCTTTGAAGGAGATCTCATAAAAAATACCTCACTATTTATTATAGTTTAAATCTCATAATAGTCCGACTATATTATACCATGTTCCAGGATAATTGCAAATAAAATTTTACAATTTAATTAAAAATTTTTTAAGAATTATTTATTTAAGTTTCTTCTTACATTCTTCTTTCATTTCTTTTACATAAATATCATCAGGATTATACTTTATCGCTGTTTCGAAAGCTTTAAGAGCTTCTTTATAATTTTTCTGGGCATATAAAGTAAGTCCTTTATTATACCAGATAATATTGCTTTCAGAGTTAATTTCTAAAGCTTTATTAAAAGACCTCAGGGCTTCTTTATAATTCTTTTGAGCATATAAAGCAAGCCCTCTGTCATTCCACGCGCTTTGGGACCGGGGATTAATCTTTAAAGCCCTGTCAAAACTTTCAATAGCTTCTTTATATTTTTTTATATTATACAGGAGATTTCCTTTGCAGTACAGGGTATCACTATTATCAGGGTCAAGTGCCAGAGATTTGTTATAACATTCCAGTGCTTCTTTATATTTTTTAAGTTTATATAATGCCATGCCTTTATTACTAAGAGAAGTTGCATGTTTTGGTTCAAGTTTTATTACTTTATCATAACATGCTATGGCTTCTTTATATTTATTTTTAGCATATAAAGCCTGTCCTTTATTATTCCAGGCAGTAATATCTTCACTGTTAATATCCAGTGCTTTATCATAACATTTAATGGCCTTATCATATTTTTTTTCATAATATAGACTGAGTCCCTTGTTAGTCCAGGCACCGCTATTTTTCGGATCCAATTTCAGAACCTTATCATAGGCTTCAATGGATTCGTCATACCTTCCGAGTGTATGTAAAGCATAACCTTTATTAAACCATGCATCAATATAGTTTGGATCAATGTTTATTGCTTTATCACAGGCTTCGATAGATTCTTCATATTTACCCATATCATATAAAGTATAGGCTTTATTGTCCCACGCTGCTGTATAATGAGGGTCAATTTCTATAGCTTTCTCATAACATTTAAGGGCTTCCTCGTATTTTTTAAGATAATATAAGGCTAATCCTTTGTTATACCAGTTTGTTACATGGTTTGGTTCGATTTCTATGGCTTTATCATAACATTCAATGGCTTCTTTATATTTTCCCTGATAATATAAAACCAGACCCTTTTGATTCCATACATAGCTATCTTCTGGTTCAATCTCTATTGCTTTATTAAAACATTCAAGGGCTTCTTCATATTTTTTCTTTTCATACAGGAGAGAACCTTTATTATACCAGGCAATCTCAAGGGTTGGCTCTAATTCTATAGCTTTATCATAACATTTAATAGCTTCTTCATAGTTTCCCTTTTCAGTCAGAGAAAGACCTTTATTATTCCATGCTCTGGAATGTTCTGGGTTATGTTTCAAAACTTTATCATAGCATGTAATAGATTCGTCATATTTGTTTAGATAATATAAGGAAAGCCCTTTCATATTCCATGCATTAACAAATTTGCCATTTATAGCTAAAGCTTTATCATAATATTTAATGGCTTCTTCATAGTTTTTATCGCCAAATAAGGATTCTCCCTTATTAAAATATTCTTCAGGCATAATATAGTAATAGGCTATTCCTCCAATAGTTATGGAACCTGCTATACAACCTCCTATAATTAAAAAAACTAAAATTACTATTAATATAATTTTTGTAGATTTAGACATTGTTTTATTCCTTTCTTAAGATTCAATCTATATTATAGCAAAAAATATTGATATAGCAAGTTCATTAAGCGGTTTTCCCGAATTATAAAAGGATATCTTTAATTATGTCTCGAATAATGAAAATTGCAGGCACTTACCTTTCTTGTTTTTGTCTGATTAAGGTAGTGGAAGAGGTGATGAACAAATAAGTAAAAAAAGTAGAAAAACCAGAAATCTCATAAGAGCAATTTTAAGATATCTTGTCCTTGCTTTAATATTATTTTCTGTGGCAATACTCGGTATAGGAGGTGGTTTAATATATACCTGTTACCAGAATATGCCTGATATAAGTTCATTGGAAAAGTTTGAACCGGGTGAAACA
Source organism: Bacillota bacterium (assembly GCA_022704525.1). Taxonomy (GTDB): domain Bacteria; phylum Vulcanimicrobiota; class SpSt-956; order SpSt-956; family JAKJGF01; genus JAKJGF01. The sequence continues at coordinate 3,447 of JAKJGF010000143.1, forward strand.
ACCAGTATATATGCAAACAATGGAGAGCTCATAGCAGAACTTTATGAAGAAAATAGAACCTGGGTTCCATTAAAGAAAATGCCAGAATATCTTGTGCAGGCATTCCTTGCTATAGAAGATGACAAATTTTATTCTCACCATGGCATAAGCATAAAAGGTATTATCCGTGCCTTATGGAGTAATGTAAGGGAAAAAGAAATAGCTCAGGGAGGCAGTACAATTACTCAACAACTGGCAAGAAATCTCTTTCTTAACCAGGAACAAAATTACAGAAGAAAGATTTCAGAAATACTTCTATCTATTCAAATTGAAAGAAAATTTTCCAAAGATGAAATTCTGGAATTATATTTAAATCAGATATTTTTAGGTGCAGGTTCTTTTGGTGTAGAAGCGGCTTCCAGAACTTATTTTGGGAAATCTGTTACCAGTATAGATCCGGGAGAAGCCTCTCTTCTGGCAGGCCTTCCACAGGCACCTTCAGTATACTCACCTTTTGTAGACATTAAGGCAGCTAAAAAAAGACAGACTCTTGTATTAAAAAGAATGGAAGAATTGGGAATGATAACAGAAAAAGAGGCAAAAGATTATATAGAAAAACCTCTCAAGGTCTCAGATCGCAGAGAATTTGGTTTTAAAGGTTTTCGTATGCCTTATTTCAGTACCTACTGTCTTCATGAACTTGTAGAAAAATATGGTTCTGATGCAGTTTACAGGGGAGGCCTTCGTGTCTACAGTACTCTGGATATACCTCTTCAGGAATATGGCCAGAGGGCTCTTAGAAAAGGTCTTGATCTTGGTAAAAGCGAATATGCCTACTGTGATGAAGGTGCTCTCGTATGTATAGAAAATAAAACCGGTTTTATAAGGGTTATTGTAGGCGGATATGATTATACAGAGAAAAATCAGTTTAACAGAGCCTGGCAGGCAAAAAGGCAACCCGGTTCATCTTTTAAAATATTCGTTTATACTGCCGCAATAAATAGTGGCCTTTCACCTGATACAGTCTTTTCCGATTCCCCTATGACTTTTACTTCGCCAGAGGGAGAATCTTATAGCCCTCAGAATAGCGATGGTAAATTTATGGGTTCTATGAAAATGAGAGATGCTCTGAGGCTTTCTCGAAATGTTATAGCAGTTCATATAATGGAAAAAATAGGTATTGAAACGGTTATTCGCCATGCCCATGCTATGGGTATAAAAGAAGAATTGAAACCTTACCTGTCACTTGCTCTGGGCAGTGCTGAAGTTACTGTTGTTGAAATGGCATCTGCCCTGTCAGTTCTTTCAAATATGGGAATAAAATTTGAGCCAACAACAATAAAGAAAATAATAGATGCCAATGGAAATGTAATTGAAGATAATACAAAAAGGAAAGGGTTGAAAATTCTTCCTGCTCCTACTGCTTATACAGTTACAGATATGTTAAAAGCGGTAATAGACAGTGGCACAGGAACCAATGCCTTTATAGGAAGACCTGCCGCAGGGAAAACAGGAACAACCAGTGATTACAGAGATGCATGGTTTGTGGGTTATACCCCTGATTATTCTGCTGTTGTATGGATAGGTAATGATGATTTTTCTCCTATGGAAAGGGTCTATGGAGGAGATTATCCTGCCATGATATGGTCAGATTTTATGAAAAAAGCAGAAGAGAAGCTTCCTGTGACTGATTTTAAACTTCCTGAAAGTGATTATGTAGAAGTTGACATATGTCCTGAATCAGGGTTAATTGCGGGGGCAAAGTGTCCTTCAGTTGTAAAAAGAAGCTTTCAAAAAGGTACTGAACCCAAACATATATGTAATATATCTCATGAAGTTAGACAGGAGCATACTGTATCTCCTACTGCAGTTGATAATAAAATTGGAGGAGATGATGGAAAACTTGGGGAATAAAGTGAAAAATATCTAAACATCTTTTTGAAATAAAAGTTAAAAAAAATTAAAGATTTTCAACGTGAGACGTGAAACGTGAGACGAAGTTTGTAGTTTGAGGTTGAGAGTTGAGGGTTGAACTTTCAACTCTCAACCTTTCATTACTGATTTACCCAGTCAGGTATAGGTTCTAAAATCATTATATTTGTAACCAGTTCATCATTTTTGCCTTTATCTTCTTTAACCATGAAACCTATTCCTATACGTGGGAAAATTATGTTTATACCTTCCAGTTCATTTTCAGCCATAAGGTAATACTTTTTATCTATCTGATCTTTATATTTATCCATTACTTTTTTTGAACTTACACCTACCTTTATTCCTCCAGGTGCAACAAAATTATCACCGAATACGAATATGGAAATGACTTTATCATTTTCTATGGTAAGCATAAGGCCGTATTCTCTTTTTTTATCTGCATTATAATTATATTTAAAATACTTTTGTCCCTCTTCTCCCTTTTCTACTGAGTCAGGTTCTCCCATCATTTTTTTTATACTGGCTACTGAAGTACCAAGCTTCAGTCCTCCTACAGATTTACCCGGTACGATTTCTTTTGTGGGTAAATTTGCAAGGGAATAATTAGAAAGTAACAAAGACAGGATAGCTATAAAAATTAATATTTTTGTCATCAATATTCTCTCCTTTTATTGACGTATCACATATTACGGTTTCGCCTGCCACTGTATCTTCATATAATTTCCCTCTTTACCTCCCACTGATAAGTTGGCACTGGCTATTCCTCCCTGGATAGGAGCAGAAAGACGGAATGCCTGATCTATTACCTTTATAGGTAATTCTCCGCCTCCTGAGAGTTTTATCTTTTCAGGATTTACACTGGTAAATCCATCATAAAATTTGAGAAACTCACCTTCTTTTTTCCCTACAAAGGTAAAGGTTATCTTCGGATTACCTTCAAGAGAATAATTTGCCCATTTTCCCCCGCCATCACATAAATTTTCGTATTTTTTTATTGTTCCTTCACCCTGGCCTTTAATAAACCCACTACCTTGATCAAGAGAGAATTTAAAGGTATAACTCATTATAATATTTTGTTCAATACTTTTGTCTGTCCCGGGATGTTTTGAAAAAGCATGATATGTTGCTTCTCCCTGTCCGGTCCACTGCTGTCCTCCCGATGGTATTGAAACTGACAGAAGACTTTTGTTTCCCGGTTGAAAATATACAAGCTCTCTTATCTGAGTAAGCTTTTCATCTAATTGCTGTATTTCTTTGATAATTCCTTTTCCCGGTACAACCCATATATGACTGTTCTGAACAGGATTTTCATCTGCAAATTTAGAAGTCGTATTTATTTTCAGACTCATAAAATTTCCTGCTGGAACACGAATAATTTCCTGGGAGACTACCTTACAGATTATAAGAACATGTTTACCTGATATCTCTCTTTCTACTGCAGTCCAGGAAGCATCAGGTTTAATAGGAAATTGAAGATTTTTTGCAGGTACTAATTTATCCCATTTTTCTCTTGTTGTACCAAGATACATTATACCTGAGCTATCTTTAGACAGATAATCTTCCTGAAGTTCCCCGTTTGTATCAATGCTTCTCACAATCTGAGCATTTAATCCCTGAATATTTTTTGTGCCACTTATAAAATTAGTTTCAAAGGAAATCTCATTTCTATCTCCCCATAACTGTTTTTGCATAAGGACTGCCTGCCCTTCATCAAGAGGAACATCCTGTGAATTTATAGTTATGGATGGTAAATTCTGGGAATAGGCTGAGACTATATACAGGCATATAAGAAATATAATTGATAAAAACGAAACTTTTTTGTATGGCATATTTTTCAGCTCCTTCTGGTTTTAAATCGTAACCCCTGATAGATTATATATAATCCGGAATAAGACAACCCCTTTTAATAAAGTGCAAAAATTATGCCTTATTACATTAAGAATTTTTTAAGTACTCTCGCAAGCATTTCCTGTCCTTTCGTTAATTTCTCATAGGCTTCTTTTATGACTTTTAATCCTTCTTCAAGATGGGCTTTATTAGATTCCATAAGAAACAATGATAAGATATTATAAGCCTTTTGATATATATTTATTCCGTCTTCTAATATACCTACAGCTTCCAGTCCTTCTTTGTTTTTAAGATTTTTAACTTCTATTGCAATATCAGGTATTTTAGCAGCAGTTTCATCTATTTTATTTTTCATCTGGATTATAATATCTTTTAACTTTTCGGGAGCTAATTTGCCTGATCTTATCTGCTCCACAGCATTTATTAAATTATCCATATGTTTACTGGTAAGTCCTAATTCCAGAAGTTTTTCCTTTTTATCCATTTATTTCAACTCCTCTATTATTTTAAAACTAAAATATTATAACATAATAAATTTTTGTAAACAATTAAAATTTACTGGAAATTGCATTTACAGGACAGGCTTTAAGGCAGAATTCACAGAGAGTACATTTTTCTCTGTCAAATTTTATTTCAAAGGTCTCAGTATTAAGACTTAAAGCCCTGGAAAAACATACACCCACACATGCACCACAGTGAACACAGATTTCCTCTTCTACCAGTATTTCTCTGGCTATAGGTTCTACCTTTACTCCCTTTTCTTCCAGATACCTGATGGCAGGTTCTAATTCACCTGTCATTTCAACAACAAGCCTGCCTTCTTCTTCTGGTGTAATCTTTGCACGGTGTATATTGGTAATTATATTATAATTCTTAACAAGAGTATAGGTGAGAGGTTCTCCCACAAGAGAAGGTGGAAAACTTAAAACAAAACGACCTTTAGCCATTAATTTTTACCTCCTCTCTGGTGATAATTTTCAGGGATTTGAATTCACGTTCAACCGGTAGAGGTGCTACTGGTCTGGTGAGGGTAAATTTTTTCTCTACTATCCATTCTTTTAAAATATGGCTTATTTCTCTTGCTTTTTTATAACTGGACATAGATGCAGTTGGTACTTTTTTCCCGTTTATTTCAATAGTGCCACTCCGAAGTTCCTCATAATTAACTTTGCCAAGAACAGGTTTAGACAGGGATGGCACACTATAATCTATTATATCGGTGTAAATTTCGCTGTCTTTTATGCAGACAGTACGTGCAATTTCTTCATTCAAAACCGGTATTGGAATTCCTATCCCTACAAACATAGATACACCGTATTTATACATTACACATGCCCTGAGATAATCACTGCTCATTTCTTTTAAATCTCCCACGAGAGCAAGGGTCGCAGCAGAACCTGTGGGAATACCTTTTTCAGTTCTTTTTCTTTTTGTATTATACTGTGTCCCTTCCCATGCCACATAACCTGTAGCGCCTCCCAGAAATATTCTTGTTCCTATTCCTATGGTTTGCAGATATGGATCCTTTAATAAAGGGCTTAACTGGCCGGCACTGCAATAAGTAGCATTAGATAAATTTGGCATAAGTATGCCCATATAAGTAAAAAGAGTCTTTGATGAGGAATTGGTAGCACAGGAATAATTCTGATAGGCATTCCTTGGATTATAAAGATAAGCCTGATTCAGATCATTTAATGTGAAATAAGTTTCTACATATTTTCCAGGATAACAGTTTGTACCTGATGAAGAAGCTACAAGTTTTATTTCTTTCCCATTAATAAGATCTTCAATAACATGAGCTCCTCCATAATCCATACCTTTTGTCCTGGAAATGGCAGGGACACCTATATAGGCATCAACGGCAGCCAGTGCACCATAAGCAGGTACATCATTTAATAACACTTCACTCATTTTTACCGGAGGATCACTGTGGCCGAAATTTAAAAAAGCCCCTGAAGAACACATAGGGCCAAAGGTTCCTGTGGTAACTACATCCACTTTCTCAGCTACTTTACTTATCCCTTCCGTATCTGCCATTTTTATGACTTCTTCAGCAGTAAGTACCACAGCATTACCTTTCTTAATTTTTTTGTTGATTTCAGAAAAAGTTTTTGCCATTAAATCACATCCTTTTCTGGTGAGAGGTGAAAGGTGAGGCGATAATGTAATAGTACTTAATTTCTTTTCACTTTTCACTTTTCACCTGAATATTAAACTTTAAAAAATTCCTTATGTATGGCCTTTACAGCCCTTTCAATATATTTCCCTTTGACTATGAGATAGAAAGCCACCTTTGAAGCTCCATAGGATATCATATCTACATTTACATGCTCTTCTGCAATAGCACTGAAGACTCTTGCAGCAAGCCCCCTGGTTACAGACATGCCTTCTCCTACTATTCCTATTAAGGCTTCATCTTCCATTTTAACAACTTCTTCTACTGCACTGCTGTGCTTTTTCCTGAGTAACTTATAACATTCTTCCAGATCTTCCATATCTACTATGAAATTTATACTTGTCTGAGCAGTAATTACAGATTTTATATTTATACCATGTTCACTTACAGTTGAAGCCATAAAAGAAAGAACCCCCGGCTTGCAACCCACGCCAACTCCTTCAATTTTTATTACACCTATATCTCTTGTATAAGCCACACTTTTGATGACATCTTCTCTCTGGTATCCTTCTTTTTCTATTACTGTTCCTGTTCTGTCGGGATTATATGCGTTTTTAATAACTATAGGTATACCTTTTGGCTCAAGAGGTTGCACAATTCTTGGATGAAGAATTTTTGCTCCGAAATATGCAAGTTCTGCCGCTTCGGCATAAGAAAGTCTATCAATAAAATGTGCCTGAGAAACAAGTTTGGGGTCGGCACTCATAAAACCATCTACATCTTTCCATACCTCTACAACATTACTATCCAGAGAATATGCTATTATACCAGCAGTATAATCACTTCCACCAAAACCGAAAAGAGTTGTATAACCATCTTTTGACTGGCCAAAAAAACCGGTTACCACAGGTATTACTCCTCTGTCCAGTTCCTGGCCTATAGTTTTTTTAAGATTTTTTCTGGTATGTTTCAAGTCTGCTGTGGCATTACCGAATTCTCCATCTGTAATTATACCGATTTCATCTGCTTCCATAGCACGGCTTTTTATACCTTCTGCTCTGAAAATTCCTTCCATTATGTGAACAGATAAACGCTCTCCGAAACTCAGGATCATATCACGAGATTTGGCTGTTACTTCTTCAGTGTAATTTATGCCATAGAGGAGTCTTTCTAAACGCTTCATCTTTTTTTCAATTCTCTCCAGAATATCAGAAAGTATTTCAGTATCTCTAATAGCCTGTGTTGCAACTATCTGATGTTTTTTGGTTATCTCTTTTATAATGCACTCTACTTCATCTTCATCTTTTAAAGCTGTCCTGATAGCTTTTTGTAATTTTTTTGTTATACCCTGCATGGCAGATAAAACCAGAACTTTATCTTCTTTCTCTCTTAAGAGAATATCTTTGACTCTGTGGTAACTTATTGCATCTGTTAAACTTGATCCTCCGAATTTAATTATTTTCATACTAATTATGGCTATGAAAAGGCTTCTCTAAACTCTCCTCTCTTTTTAAAGCTATTAGTTAGCACCTGGCTGAAGGAAAACTGAAGGTTGATAGCTGAAAGCTAATTTATTAAATTTCTTTTCCCTCATGTAACATTAATAAACAGAAAGCATCTATTACAAGGGAATGATTGATTTCTCCTTTCTTTATCATAGAAGATATTTTTTTTCTTGGTGTAAATAATAATTCTATTTCTTCATGGGGGTCAAGATTTTGTTCACTGGATTTCAAAACATCTTCTGCCAGAAATATGTAACATCTGTTATTCTGAATAGCCGGATTTGGAATTATAGTACCAAGACTTGTGAATTTATCCGAGGTATAGCCTGTTTCCTCCAGAAGTTCCCTTCTGGCAGCCTCTTCGGGAGTAATATCGTATTTCTCAATAGTACCTCCCGGAATTTCAATTACAATATCTTTTGTTCCATGCCTGTACTGTTTTATGAGAATAAACTCATTCTCTCTGGTGAGAGGAATTATATTCACCCAGTCACCTGTATCAATTACAGTGTAATCTTTTTTAGTTCCACTTCTATTAAATAAATACCAGTCATGTCTGATGTTAAGAATTCTGTTGCTGAATTTAGTCTCTGAAGATAAAAGTTCCCAATTTTCTTTCATAATACTATTTTTCAACGCATTACCTTAAAATTCCTGCCCTTTCTTTAGTAGATGAAAGATCTTTTTATTTCCGTATTTACTGAAAAGGTAATTCCTCAAGTTCTTTAAGCATTACATCACATTCTTCTATTGCCTTCTGACATTTTATTATAAATTCTTCATATTCCTTTCTGGTCTTTTCAAAGGAACCTTTAAGAGATAATATCCTCATATACAATTGCATCAAATTCCAATCAATTTTTGTTTCCTGCATTTTAAATCACCTCGTTATAAATTCATTAAATTCTTCAACAATTTCTTTTAAAATCCTTTCGTTATTGATCGTAGCATGAGTATTTGATAATTTATTTATATGCATAGGAATTTTCATTATTGTTAAATTATTAGATTTGGTAAAAATAAACCTTTTATGTTTAAAGTAATCAGCTTAAGGAAAAAGCTGAAATCTAATTATAATTTAAAACTAAGTACCGAGACAGGTAAATAAGTATCCAAAAAATTTTAAATATACACACCTGTCCCTGTCCGGGCTCTGGAGCAAAAGATATGCCGTCAAAGGAGAAAGTTATAACTTAAAATAAATGCAAAACTGTATATTCTGTAATAACAGATTTCATTGTAACAGGATCATAGATTTTGCGTAAGAGCCTGGACAGGGACAGGCTTGCGAAATGGATACTAACTTATCTGTTGCCGTACTAAATTTTATCTTGCATTAAGTGTCAAATTGTATTATCATAAACCATTGTAGATAATTAATACTTTCAATTTTTATTCTAAACCTGGTTCTTTCACATTCTATATTCAGGAGGCTCTTAAATAAAAAATGGGAAATTCTATATTTGGTGAATTAGTAGTTATACTGATATTATCCACTCTTTCTCTCTGTATTTGTTTTCGTCTTCGAATACCGGGCATAATTGGTTTTTTTCTTGCAGGCACCCTGGCAGGCCCTCATTTATTCGGTTTAGTCAAATCAATTCATGAAGTAGAAATGCTTGCTGAGATAGGGGTAATTTTATTACTTTTTACTATAGGTATAGAGTTTTCTGTAAAACAGATTTTACAGCTTAAAAAGGCTGTTTTAATAGGAGGAGGGCTTCAGGTATTTCTCACAATAGTGTTTATCTTTTTTTTAACTCATCTGGCAGGTTATAGCTTCGGAGGAGCAGTTTTTATAGGATTTCTTATATCCCTC
>JAKJGF010000144.1 GCA_022704525.1 Bacillota bacterium
ATCTGGGAAAAGATATGTAATCCAATAAAACTAAAATGCGACTGGGAATTAGTTAATTTAATAAAATTAATTAATACCGAGAAGGATAAGGTTAGCTTCTGGCTAACAACGTCGTCTTCTAGAAAACTTATAAGTAGATACTCCTATTTATAGGTTTTTATAGATTTAATTCGACGGTAATGAGTAACAGGTTAAATACCTGTCACGCATTACGCATTGCAAAACGAAGGGAGGAGAAATTTTGAAGGCTATATTAAAATATATAAACTGGATAAGAAGAAGCTCCCTGTATATCTTTATAAACCGGCTTATTAAAAATCCTTTGTTTATAAAAGATTTAATCATACAGAAACGGATTAACAATAAAAATAATAAACACATAACTTCCTGGACAATTTATCTATTAATATATTACTTCCCCATAATGATTGCTCATATATTCACAAAAGGAACAACTCCAGAGGATATTGTTTTTTCTTCTAAAGTACTGAAAAATTGCCAGTACAGTTTTATTTTATCCTGCTATATACAGATATTGTATTATTGGTACAGAGGAATATGCGAATCCTTCAGTCTCTTTGTAAGAGAAAAAGAGTATAAAACTTTTGAAAGTATTATTAACACATCTCTTTCTCCTGAGGATATTCTCATAGGCAAGTTCTGGACGGTCTTTTATCCATTAAGTTTTGAATTGACAGTATTATTCCCATTTTTCTTCTCTATGGGGTTTCTTACAGGTGTTCCTTATATAAAATTATTCAGTTTATATTTCCTTACTATATTTTTCATTGCTTTTTCAGGTACAATAGGACTGTGGGCTTCGGTGAACTCTAAAACTGCAGAAAACGCCCATGTCCTGACTTGTGGTATTATTGGACTCATACTATTCGCTCCTTTTATATTCTCTTTCATACTTGTTATTATCTGTAAGTATTTATTTTGCGGGCCTGTCTATGAAATCATATGTCTGCCTTTATTTTTAAATCCTTTATTCAGTCTGACTCAGATTCTATTCTACGGAAAAGAAATTACTTTTATTTCTTTATATTACTTAATTGGGTCAATTCTTACCCTGGTTTCTGTCTATTCTACAACAACATTATATCTCTGGAAAAATATTATTAAACAACTGGCAGTTATACCGGAAGAATAATTCTGTTCAAGGAGTGTAGTTTATTATGAAATTTAAAGAAAACCCTGTATATATAAGAGATAAAATTATTCAGGAACGTAGGAGAGACAAAAATTTAAGACATATACCCGGATGGTTAAGTTATCTTTCTATATACATATTACCTATATTATTTATATTTCTTTATATGGATACAACAAAAGTAACCTTACAGGGAGGGTTCATTTTTTCCTGTTATCTTCAGATCTTATATTATTGCTATAGAAGTCTATCTGCTTCTTTCAGTCTCATAGTCAGGGAAAAAGAACAGAGAACCTTTGAAAGTATTATTACCACTGCTCTCTCTCCTGAAGATATCCTTAGGGGTAAATTCTTTGCTGCTTTTTATCCGACGGTCAGGGAATTAACTATGGTAATGCCTATTTTTTTAACAATGGGAATCTTTACAGGAGTTGCTATAATAAAATTAATTTCAGTATATATAATAACAGCTATGGTTATTGCTTTTACAATAGTAGTCGGTTTATGGGCTTCTGTAAGAGCCAGGAATTCTCAGCAGGCCTATGGTACAACAGTTGGTATTACAGGATTTATTATTATTAGCCCTTTTATCTTAACTTTCATTTCAAGAGCTATAGCTATCAGTATTCCCGAATTAGGAAAATTCGCATATTTATCTTTATTTTTAAATCCTTTATTTAACTTAAGCCAGATATTATTTTTTGAACGTATCCTCCCTAAAGATTATTTATATTACTTTTTCGGGAATATTATTTCTCTTTTCTTCTATTCAGGAATTGTAATATCTTTATGGAAGAGTATGATTAAAAAGCTTTCCTGGATACCAAAAGGTTAAAAATCAGTAAGATCTCCCTTATTATATTTACTCCTCAAGTAATTTTATGTTATAATTTAATCTGAATTTTTAAAGTAAGGAGAAGAGCTTAAATTGAGAACATTTCTTATAATATGCATTATAATCATATTTTTTCTTTGCAGGTTAAACCCTGCTTATGCCAAAGATTTTACCGGAGAGACTATTTATTTTATTGTAATTGACAGATTTGCAGATGGAGATCCCGGTAATAATCCTACAGGTAAAATATTTTCTCAGGATAAATCAGAATGGAAGCTTTACTGGGGAGGAGATCTAGAAGGTATTATAGACAGGCTTCCCTATATAAAAAGCCTGGGTGCTACTGCCATATGGATAACTCCTGTAATTGAAAATACGGAAGATCTTTATATATATGGAGATGAAAAGATAGCTGCCTATCATGGTTACTGGGGAAAGGATTTTAAAAGAATAAATCCTTATTTCGGCACTATGGAAACTTTTGATAAACTTGTAAAATATGCCCATAATATGGGGATAAAAATAATACTTGATATTGTCTTAAATCATACCAGTCCCACAGGACAGGGATGTGACGGGGCCATCTATGATAATGGAGTTCTGAAAGCCACTTATAGTAAAGACCCGGAAGGCTGGTTTCATCATAAGGGAATTACAGATTTCACCATTCTGAGTGAGTCTGAATGGGAAGATAAAAATCTCTTTGATCTGGCTGATTTAAATCAGGAAAATTCAGATGTAGATAAATATCTTAAAGATTTTGCTCTTATGTGGGCTGACAGGGGTATAGATGCTTTCAGAATTGATACTGTACGGCATGTACCCTGTAAATATATAAAATCCTTTGCCAGTGAAATCTATGCAAAAAAAGACATCTTCATTTTCGGAGAATGGTCCTTTGGAAACTTCAGAAATAAAGAGGACAGAGAATTTGCCGAAAAGGGGATTATAAAATTCTCTTGGGAAAGTGACATATCTGTAATAGACTTCAATCTCCAGAAAGCTATAACAGATGTCCTGGCGGAAAATAAAAGCTTTACCCTTATAACAGAAGCTCTCAAATTAGATGAAAAGGTAAAAGATCCCTCTTCCTGGATTACCTGTGTGGATAATCATGATATGCCCAGATTTATCTCCACTGCCATAGCAAATGGTGCTACAGAAGGAGAGGGAAAGAAAAAATTCGAAATGGCCATATATCTTATAATGACATCAAGAGGTATACCATGTATATATTATGGAAGCGAACAATTTATTCATAATGACACTCCATCTGCCTGGGGAGTGGGAGGAGAACCCTATAACCGGCAGATGATGAATAATTTTTCTACCACAGGGAAATTCTTTAAAAACATAAATAAACTGGCAGTGTTAAGGCAGGAGAATCCCGCTATTGGCCGGGGCAGTCAAAAAACTCTTTTTGTAAATGATGATATATACGTTTATGAAAGAGAATTGGAAGGAAATTTTGTCCTTGTGGCTATGAATAAAGGTAAAAGCGGGGAAGTAAATATATCCACTCTTCTGCCTGATGGAGATTATAAATTATCAAAAGAAAAACAAAAGAAAGTACTGGGCCGAGATATAAAGGTTAAACAAGGAAAGGTTACTTTTAAACTAAATCAATATGAAGTGGGTGTTTGGAGTTTTATTAAAAAGTGAAAAGTGAGACAAAGTCTCTGCAAAGCAGACAAAATGAAGAGAAGTGAAAAGTAAGCAGTGAGCAGATATTTAGTCATTATGTCTCACGTCTCACGTCTCACCATTTTAATATAAAGGAGAACTATAATGATAGATGTAAAACTGATCTGTGACAAACCGGAACTTATCAAAGAAGCTCTTCTCAAATTAAATAGCACTGCTCCTGTGGATGAGATTGTGGAACTTAATACAAAACGAAGGGAACTTACCTATGAGGTAGAGCGTCTTAAAGAGAAAAAAAATTCCACATCAAAAGAGATAGGGAAAATGAAAGATAAAGAGAGTAGAGATAAACTCATTACAGAAATGAGGGAAGTGGGAGATAAGATTAAAGAACTGGATGAGGAAATAAAGAAAATTGAAGAAGATCTTCATGAAAAACTGCTCTGGGTACCGAATTTACCACATGAATCTGTTCCTGTGGGAAAAGGAGAAGAGGAAAATGTTGTTGTAAAAACTGTGGGAGAAAAGAGGATTTTTGACTTTACTCCCCTCCCTCACTGGGAATTAGGAGAAAAACTGGATATAATAGATTTTGAACGGGGGGTAAAATTATCAGGTACCAGATTTTACGTTTTAAAGAAAGCCGGTTCTAAATTACAGCGTGCTTTAATTAACTGGATGTTGGATCTTCACATAGATCATCACGGTTATACAGAGATATATCCTCCCTATATGGTAAAAGGTGAATGTCTTACAGGAACAGGAAATCTTCCAAAATTCGGAGAAAATCTCTACAGAGATGCTGAAGAGGATCTATGGTTTATACCAACTGCCGAAGTGCCTGTAACAAACCTCCACAGAGAGGAAATACTTGAACCCGGGACACTTCCTTTAAATTATGTGGCCTATACTGCGTGTTTTCGCCGTGAGAAAATGTCTGCCGGTAAAGATACGAGAGGCATAAAGAGAGGTCATCAATTTGACAAGGTAGAACTGGTAAAGGTTGTAGAAAGAGAAAAATCTATGGAAGAACTGGAAAAACTGATTTCCCATGCAGAGGATATACTCAAAAGACTCAATCTTCCCTATAGATTAATAAAGATGTGCACGGGGGATCTCAGTTTTACTGCTATGATTAAATATGATCTGGAGGTCTGGTCTCCGGGATGTGATGAATGGCTTGAGGTATCAAGCTGTAGTAACTTCGGAGATTTCCAGGCAAGAAGAGCAAATATAAGATACAGACCTGAAGCAAAAGGGAAACCTCTCTTTGCCCATACCCTTAACGGTTCAGCTCTGGCATTACCGAGAACAGTTATTGCCATAATGGAAAATTACCAGCAACCCGACGGTTCTATTCTCATACCTGAGGTTCTGAGATCTTATATGGGTGGTATGGAGACAATTAAAGGAGGAATATAAGATGATTAACAGACAGATTATACTTGTGAAAAGACCGGAGGGAATGCCCGGAGAAGATTGTTTTAAACTCATTGAGACATCTATACCCTCACCGACAAAAGGTGAATTGCTCATAAAAACCCTTTATTTATCAGTTGACCCATATATGCGTTTCAGAATGGGTAAAGGCACATCCTATATCTCAGCTTTTCCATTAAATGAAGCAATTACAGGGGGAGCAGTAGGAGAAATAATTGAAACAAAAAGCATCAAATTTAAAAAAGGAGAGATAGTAACAGGTGATCTTCTGCCCTGGCAGGACTATTCAGTGTTAAATAATAAAGAAGTAAGAAAAGTAGACACAAAAATTGCTCCTCCCAGTACTGCCCTTGGAGTAATGGGGATGCCAGGACTTACAGCATATTTCGGTATGATCAATATAGGTAAGGCAAAAGCAGGTGAAACCCTTGTTGTATCAGGGGCAGCAGGGGCAGTGGGTATGATTGCAGGCCAGATAGGGAAAATAAAAGGTTGCCATGTTGTTGGCATTGCCGGAAGCCATGAAAAAACAGAATATCTTATTAAAGCTCTTGGGTTTGACGGAGCTGTTAACTATAAAAGAAAAAGCTTTAAACAACTTCTTAAAGCAGCCTGCCCAAAGGGAGTAGATATATATTTTGATAATGTGGGAGGAGAAATTTCTGATGCAGTTCTGAAACTCATTAATTATAAAGCCCGTATCGTTGTATGTGGACAAATTTCTCTATACAATCTGAGTAAAATACCTCCCGGTCCCAGGAGAGAGATGGAATTACTTTCGAAAAGAGCCTTAATGGAGGGTTTTATAGTAATGGATTACAGAGATCGTTTTCAGAAAGGTCTTCTGGAACTTTCTGAATGGGTAATGAAAAATAAATTAAAATATGCGGAAAATATAGTGGAAGGATTGGAAAATGCTCCAAAAGCCTTTCTGGGTTTATTTTCAGGAGAAAACCTTGGAAAACAGATTGTAAAAATTTAAATAACCTTCTCTCTTTTCATAATGTGTAGAGAAAAGATTGTCTATGAGTATTAAAGTTAATCTGATACCACGTAAAAAAGGAACAAATGAATTTACCCCCTTTAATCATTTTTGAAATTTTCCTGTTCCTTGGATTTATCTCAGGGAAAGAAATTATGCTTGCTGATAATTATATAAAAACAAAACTCCATCTTGCTGTAAAACTAAAAGAAGTAGGCCATTATGAAGGAGCTGAAGAAGCTCTCAGGGAAGGCCTTAGTAAAGAACCATATAATACCCTTCTTCTAACCAGTCTTGCAGATCTTTATTCCCGGCAGGACAGACTTGAGGAAGCTTTCTCTCTTGCTGAAGAAGTTTTATCAAGAGAATTTAATAACCAGAGGGCCCTTATAGTAAAAGGAGATGTTTCTCTTAAAAGAAGAAAATACAGTGAAGGTGTGGATTATTTCAAAAATGCTCTTCAGCTCGGTGGGAATCCATATATTTATAAACGTCTTATCCAGTCTCTTATGGGTAAAGGGAATTTCTCTGAAGCCATGAAATACTGTGAAGAAATAACAAGTCAGAGGCCAGATGACACAGTCTTTATGAAACTGCTGGCCAGGTGTTATAAGAATCTGAAACTCTATAAAGAAGCAGAAGGTCTTTATAAAAAACTCATAGAAAAATATCCTAAAGATGGATTTCTTTATAAAGAATATATAGAAGTGAAAACCATAGATAAATCTCCTGAAGAAATTGTGAAAGAACTCGATGCAATATTAAAGGTTCCATCTAATTCAGAAAATGTTCATATGAGATTATTTCAGGCGGGAACACTTAAAAAACTGGGAAGATTTAATGAAGCTTTAGAACATTACAAAATTGCTTTAAACCGGTCTCCGGGAGATATATATACTTTAAAACAGGCAGGTTTCTGTTATATAAAAATGGGTTTCTTTAAGGAAGCTATTTCTACATTAAAAGAGGCTTTTCTTAATGATCCTTCCGATTACTATGTAAAAACATCCCTTACATCTGCCTATAAACAGACAGGAGACTTAGAGGAATTCGTCAAATTAATAGAAGAAGCCATAAAAAAACATCCGGGAGAAAAAAAACTCTGGGGTTTTAAAAAGAAAATTTTAAAACAAATATGATAACCTATAGTCACTTTCATCAATCTTCTGTTATAATATTATACACACATTTAAAGTTATTTGAGAGGAGCATTAATTCTGAAAAAAATAAGTTTTTTAGAATGCTTTATCCCAGCGGTATTATATTCGGAATTAACAAAGTGAAAGAGGCACAGGTATTGGTGTATTACCTGCCCGGTAAAATTGGATAAATAAACTATTATGAATTCAATAGCAGATCTCATAGAGCTTCCTCAGGTAAAAACAGTCATTAAATTTTCCGATCTTGAAGATGAGGTTTCAAGAAAATTAATCCAGGGAAACTTCATATTAACAGGAGAGGTTACAGAAAATCTTTCCATAGTATTAAGAGAGATTGTACGAAAAAAAGGGCAGGGCTTCTTCCTTCAGGGTAACTATGGTACAGGGAAATCACATTTCCTGAGTATATTGTATATTATTCTAACTGATCCTTTATCACATTCTATTTTTCCTCCTTCTTCTGAACTATCACATATATCAGTAAACCTTCTTTCTGAGAAACTCTTTGTTTTAAATATATCCCTTCTGGACTACAGCAGCAGTGAAAGCCTGGAAGATATAATCTGTTCTTCTCTTGATAAGAGATTAAAAACTCTTACAGGGAAAGGAATACTTGTAGATTTCCATAGATACAGGGAAGACATCATTTCTCTTCTTACAAATCGTTATAAGGTTCAATTCGAGATTTTCCTGGAAGAAAAAGGGATAAAAGAAGAAGAACTTTTCTCTTCAGAGGGACCTTTTTCTCTTCTGGAAGAACTCTTATCCAATCTTGATTTGCCATACAGGTTTAAATATTCCAGAAAAGATTTTTTTGAGGAATTTTCAAAGGTACTTACCGGTTATTCCGGCACAGTCCTTCTTCTTGACGAACTTTCAGAATACCTCAGATCAAAAACTACAGGAAGAAAATTTAATGAAGATATAAGATTTTTACAGTTCCTGGGCGAAATCTCTTCTGCCTTACCTCTGTGGATAGTAGCAGGTCTCCAGGAAAGAATCGAAGAAACAGGAGAAATCTCTCCCTATGTATTTAATAAGATAAAAGACAGATATCCTGTAAGACTCCTACTTTCGGGAAAACATATAGAAGAACTGATAAAGGGAAGGCTTATAATAAAAAAAGTAAATGCAGAAGAAAAACTAAAAGCACTCTATAATAAATTTAAAAGTGCTTTTTCATCCTGGCCTGTCTCAAAAGAAAGATTTATCAGTCTATATCCGGTTCATCCGGAAACAGTTTTTTTACTGGATAATCTGAAATTTCTATTTTCCCAGCACAGAGGTGTAGTGGACTTCATTCATTATCAGTTAAAAGGAGATGATACAAGAAATATAAAAGGAATTCTTTCAGAGCCAGAAGATACTCTTTTAAGTCCGGAAAAAATATTTGATCATTTTAGGATGAGAATAAAAGAAACCCTGGAGATTAATCCCTACTATGATATAGTATATAGATTTTACGAACAGGAAATGGAAAAATTCTTCCCCGGTGCAGAAGAAAGACTTATTGCTTTTAAATTAATAAAAATATTGATATTAATCTCCATCTTACCTATTAAAAAAAACTATACAGTAAGAAACCTTGCAGAGTGTCTTCTTTATCGACTGACCAGTATAGAATCAGGTATAAATTATCAGTATTTCAATGACATACTGGAAAAACTTTATAAAGAAGGTTCCTATATAGGTGTTTCAGAGTCTTCAGAAAAATTCGGCACAGCCTATTTCATTGATCTGGAATCAGATATAAATCTTATTATAAAGAGAAAAACAGAATATATAGAAAAGACTCTTTTCCCGGAAGACAGCAGAATATACGAAAATTTATTACCATGGTTTACCGACCCTGTCTTCCCTCTTGCCCACATCAGAATCCACACATTAAACAGGAGAAATATAACCTGGCAGAATACTCTTCGGGAAGTTGGCATAGTTCTTACAAATCTTATTCGTTTAACCAATGAAAAAATTTCCCTTTTAGAAGAACAGAGCAGCAGAAATGAAATGGATTTGATTCTTTTTATAGCAACTCCAGGGGTAATAGATACACAGAAAAAATACCTCGAAGAAAATCTTATACCCTTATTGGAAAAGAAAAACAGGGAATCTTTTATCTTCTGGTTTCCTGACAAAATAATGGATGAAAGTTCATTAAGAATTGCTCTGTCCCATACAATTCTATGGGAAAAATACAGTCAAGACAGTTCTAAAACCGCTGACAGGGCAAAAGAAGTACTTTCAACACTTTTAAATAAAGATCGAAAAAGAATCACTTCTATTCTCATGGAAGCCTATAAAGGAGGCAAGTTTATTTTCTTACGAGAAGAATTAAAATATTCCCTTAAAAATGATTTTTTCTCTTTTGATAAAATAATAGAAGATATATCTTTTTCCATACTTGAATATAAATATCCAAAGCACATAGAAATATCGCCTTTTACACCTGTGCTGACCAGAAATAAAATAAAGGATCTCATAGAGAGATTTCTAAAATCCGGCAGACTTATAGCAGACAGAGGAACAGACTACGGTCTTCGAATGATAGTGGAAGGCTTCTTAAGACCTATGAAACTCATAAAAAAACTTTCCGGAGGATTTGAATTATCGGTATCTCCCAGAAAAAGCGAGATTGTGGAACTGTTTTTATCTCTTATGGAAGAAGAAAGAAATTCTCTTGAAGATATATACTGGAAAATGAGAAAAGGTCCCTGGGGCATATCACAGTTACAATTTGAACTGCTTACCTATTCACTTATATTTTCAGGATTAATCACCCCCTTTAACGAAAATAGAAAGATAAGTCTTAATCAGATAAGTGGTAATAATTTTGATAAAATCACTCATATATCTCCAGGAGAACTCATCCCTTCATCTCTACAGGATGCAATAAGGAAGTTGCCTTTTATTCCGCAAAAATTTCAGAAAGAAGATTTTAATTATTCATCTCAGCAGGAGATATGGGGAATCTTATGTGAAAAAAAGAGGGAACTTTTAGAAGATCTACAGAAAGTAACAGATGAAATCAATAGAGTTTCAACCTATCAGGGATTATCAGAATTTCCCTGGGAAAAGATTTGGCAGGATATTTCAGTAATAAAAGAAACCCTGGAAGAAATCAAAACCTCTTATACCTCAGCAGAAGGGCTTGAAAGATTATCCCTGCACCTTAAAAAGGAACCTTATTTTACAGAGATTTATGAAAGAGTCTGTCATATAAATAAATTTTTTCTTGAATATCTGGACAGGTATCTTTTCATCTACCATTATATAAATTACCCGGATTTTGTCATTCCGTCAGAAAATCGTTATATCCTTATTATGGAACAAAAAAAACTGGTAGAAAATTTTCTCAGGGATAAATATAGAATTTTTTCTGCTGATTATATAAAGGAATTGGATGAGGTTTTTCATAGATTTTTTATACTTTACCAGGCCACCTATGAAAAAGAGCATAATACCATTCTTTCTGAGGATCGTTTCAGGTTATTTGACAGTATTCGTGATACGGAAGGGTATAAATGGCTGAAAAGTCTTTCAAAGATTTCCTTCATATCGGTAAAAAATGACAGAATAAAGGCAGATCGTTTCCTTGCAAGGGCAGTAGAAAAAAGATGTACTTACTTCGAACCAGGTCTTCTCAGAAGAAAACCTCTCTGTACCTGTGGTTTTAAACTTGGTAGTGAATTAAACCTTCCGTCCGTACAGGATGCAGAAGATATAATAACAAAAGGTATAAAGGAATATCTTATCTCTCTAAGAGAGGAAAGATATCGTGAAAATTTATATTATTCTATAAGAAGCCTGGAAGAAATAGGGGAGAAAAAAATGGCATCTTCCTTAAAACAATTACTTCAGTTAGATATGGAAGACACTTCCCTCATATCCGATTTAAGGCAATATTTAACTCAGGAAATCATAGAAATTATTAACGAATCTCTTGCAGGTAGAATTATTCTTATTACGAGGGATATAGATGAACTTTATGATAATCTCGTAGATAGATCTTTTCCTAAAGATAAATTCATAGATATCTTTCAGGAATGGCTTGAAGGAGGTCAGAAACTGGATAGCAGGGTATATATCAAGGTTATATCTACTTCTCATCCTGATAAAGAGGGGCCTTTAAAAATGGAAATAGAGGAAAAATACCCGGAGATTTTAACTTTTTATCAGAGATGGGGAGAGGAACATTTTAATTTGCTCCTATGGACTCTGAAATGGTTTCATAATTATTCCATAGAATATTTCCCCTACATATATTCCCTTGCTGGAATAGAACCGGAAAATATACAGAAAGAATATGATAGTATAATTGAATTTGCAGATTATATTTCTTCAAGAAAAAAAGATCAGAAAGCCTTACTTATAAAAGAAGCTGAAAGCCTTATAATAGAAAGGAAACAAGAAGGAGAATTCTGGAAAATCCTGGAAAATAATTCTCAGGATAGAATTCTTATGTTACTCAATATAATAAGGAAAGAAAATATTTTCCCCTTTATTATAGAAAAAGCTTTTTATTTATTTTTTAAAATGATACAGGACAGACCGGCACTGGTTAACAGAGAAGAAATCATAAATTTTTATAATTCTCCTCATATTGATATAGAACTTATTGGTAAAGAAGAAAGTAGAGTTTTTAAGATATTTTTCTCCCTTTACAAAGCTATGGACTCCCTTAATAAATGGCCGAAAGATAAAATTAATGGATATCTGGAATGGGAAAAAGTTTTTTGTTTCTATATGGCTTTTATTCCATACTGGTTATGTTCTTTACATAAACGTTCGCAAATCACTACACTTATAGAAGAAATAACACTGAAGCAATTAAAGGAAAATACAAAAAAAGTTTTAAGAGAATATAATGAAAAATTTCTTGAATTTTATCAGAGGAAGTATCCTGAATGGAAAAACGGTGAAAAACCAAGACCCTATTTTGCACAGGATATTATGACAGAAATTCATTCAACTTACAGTAATACTCTTAAACCTCAAAAAGTAGAATTTTTACTTATGGATTGTATGAGATGGGATCTATGGTGGTATATAAAGAAAAAAATTTCTTTATATGAGTGGAGGATTGCTAAAGAAATACCTCTCTGGTCTCATCCGCCTACAATTACACATGTTCAGTTAGAAGCAATTTATTCATCTACCTGGCCGAACTGTGCCAGGCTGGAAAAATTTTCTCTGGAAACTTATGAAGAAAATTTACCACTGGAGGAAAGGGAAAATATATCTTCTGCAGAAAATTTAATTAAGTATAATTTGATTGATAAAAAAGTTCATACTTCCATAGAAGATATTGAAACACTTTATCAGGAGATAGTTCTTCAACTAGCACCATATCTCCAGGTTTATCTTGATAGTTTACCACAGAAAACAATGATAATTATATTTTCAGATCATGGTTT
>JAKJGF010000145.1 GCA_022704525.1 Bacillota bacterium
GTAGATATAGATAAAAAAACATATAATATGGATCCTTCTAAGATTGAAGAGAAAATTACCGGAAAAACAAAAGCCCTAATACCTGTTCATCTTTTTGGACAGATGTGCCAGATGGATCCTATTATGGAGATTGCTGAGAAATATGAATTAAAAGTTATAGAAGATGCAGCCCAGTCTATAGGAGCTCTTTATTATAAGAGAAAAGCAGGTACTATGGGGGATATGGGATGTTTTTCCTTTTTTCCCTCTAAAAATTTGGGCGCCTGTGGAGATGGCGGAATGATTGTAACAAATGATAGAGAGCTTTCAGAAAGATTGGAAATACTGAGAAATCATGGAGCAAATCCCAGATATTATCACAGTACAGTAGGAGGAAATTTTCGCCTTGATACCATTCAGGCTGCAATACTGCTGGTGAAATTGAAATATCTTGATACCTGGTCAGAAGGAAGAAGAAAGAATGCAGAATTTTATAATAATAGATTTACCGGTACTGATGTCATTACCCCATATGTGGAAGAGTATAATTATTCTATATATAATCAATATGTTATAAGAGTAAAGGACAGGGACAGGCTTTTTAAATACCTCCAATCAGAAGGTATAGGATGTGAAATTTATTATCCTGTGCCTCTTCATATTCAGGAGTGTTTTTCTTTCCTGGGATATAAAAAGGGAGATTTGCAAGTGGCAGAGCAGGCAGCAGAAGAAACTCTGGCCATACCCGTTTATACTGAACTTACAGATGAACAGAAAGACTGTGTAATAGATAAAATACTGAATTTCTATAAAGGAGGGCTTCTATGAGAATACTTGTTACAGGAGGGGCAGGCTTTATGGGCAGTGAGTTTATACGTCAGGCTATAGGAAAAGACTATGAAATTATACTTTTAGATAAACTCACCTATGCAGCAGACTTAAAGAGAATAGAAGAAGTAGAAAAAGACATAATTTTTTATAAAGCAGATATAAATAACAGAGAATTTGCAGATCATATCTTTAAAAAAGAAAAACCCCGTGTTGTTGTTCACTGGGCAGCAGAAAGTCATGTAGATAGAAGTATTATGGATGCTTCTCCTTTTATTGATACAAATGTCAGAGGTACCCAGGTTTTACTTGATGTAGCCAGAGATTATGAAATAGAAAAATTTATAAATATATCGACCGATGAGGTTTATGGTGAACTCGGAACAGAAGGTCAGTTTTTTGAAGTCTCACCTCTTAAGCCAAATTCTCCTTATGCAGTAAGTAAAACTTCGGCAGATATGCTCGGAAGAGCTTATTTCCGAACCTATGGTTTACCTGTAATAACTGTCAGGCCTTCGAATAATTACGGTCCCTGGCAGTATCCGGAAAAACTTATTCCTGTAGTAATTCTGAAGGCAATGGATAATAAGCCTGTTCCTGTTTACGCCAGAGGTGAAAACGTAAGGGAATGGCTTTATGTATCTGATTGTGCCGATGCCGTATTTCAGATAATAGACAGAGGAAAAGCCGGTGAGATATATAATATAGGAAGTGGCCAGGAAAGAAAAAATATAGACACCGTAAAGACTATACTTAAAATACTGGATAAATCGGAAGATTTAATAGAATTCGTAAAAGACAGACCTGGCCATGATTACAGATATTCTCTGAACATAGATAAAATTAAAGGAGAACTTTCCTGGCAGGCAGGAATTAAATTTCAAGAAGGTATAGAAAAGACTGTGAAGTGGTATGTTTCTAATATAGACTGGGTGGAGAAGAAAGTTAACTATCTTAAATCTCTCTGGGAGAAAGTTTATGTGAAAACGTAAGATGTGTAGGGGCAGAACAGTGTTTTGCCCTTTTTTAAGAGAAAGGTGTATAAAATTATGAAATATCTTGTTCTGGGGAAAAAAGGTCAACTGGGGAAAGATTTTGTTAAGGAACTGAACAGACAGGGGAGAGATTTTAGTGCTTTTGATATAGATGAACTGGATATAGGCAGACTGAGTGATGTTCTGGCTGTTTTTGAGAAAATAAAACCTTCTATTGTTATAAACTGTGCCGCCTGTAATCAGGTGGATATGGCGGAAGAAAGATATGATCTGGCATACAGGGTGAATTCTCTGGGTGTTCGAAATCTGGCTTTTGCTTCGAAAAAATATAATTCTTTTCTGGTTCATTACAGCAGTGATTATATCTTTGACGGTTCGAAAACTAATGGTTTATATATTGAAGAAGATGCTCCTCATCCTTTAAATGAGTATGGAAAAAGTAAATATCTGGGAGAATTATTTTTAAAAGAAGAAATGGATAAATATTTAATTCTCAGACTGAGCTGGGTTTTTGGGGAAGGAGAGCAGAATTTTATTCATAAACTCCTGGATTGGAGCAAAAAGAATGAATATCTGAAAATAGCTTCTGATGAAGTATCTGTTCCGACTTACACGGGGACAGTTGTTCAGGTTACCCTGAGAGCTATGGAAAAGGCTCTCTCCGGTCTTTATCATCTGACAAACTCCGGTTATGCTTCAAGATATGAATGGGCAAGATTTATATTGAATACATTGAACATAAATAAGGTAATTTATCCCGTATCGAAGGAAATATTTAATTTACCTGCCAGAAGACCGGCCTTTTCGGCTATGAGTAATGAGAAGATCAGTAAAATACTGAATATAGAGATACCTTTCTGGGAAGAAGAGATAAGAAGATTCATTAATAAGTACGGCAACAGGTAAGCTGGTATCCATATGGAGAACCTGTCCCTGTCCGGATTTTTACGCAAAATCTATGATCCTGTTACAATAAAATCTTATACGGTTTTGTATTTATTTAAGTTATAACTTTCTCTTTTGACAGCAATCCTTTGCTCCAGAACCCGGACAGGTGTATATGTTTACTATACAGTTAAACTAAAAGGAATCCGTATAAGATGCGAGATTTACGTTTTTGGTCTCTTAAAAATACCGCTCAGGATTTTTTTTGCTCTTTTTACTCCTTCCGGCCCTGCCAGAAGAATACCTGCTCCCATCATAATCCAGGATAGTGCATAAAATCCTCCTGCCAGAAGGTACCAGAAGTTTTCTCCTGTTTTTGCCCCGATTCCCGTACTTATTGCAAGGCCTCCATAACCGATGGGAAAATTGGCAATCAATAATAAGAGACCCAGTCTGAATTTTATAGAATTTTTTGTCTTATCCACTATTATTACTTCTTGCTGCAAAAGAAAGATTCCTCTCTTTAAAGAAATATTTTCGTCTTCATACTTGATTAATAACTTACATTCTGATATAATTAATAATCGATCAATCGGGGTGTAGCTCAGTTTGGTTTAGAGCACTAGCATGGGGGGCTAGGGGTCGCCAGTTCAACTCTGGCCACTCCGATCAGAAAAAATCTCTCTTGGGAGAGATTTTTTTATCAGGAGGGGTTTCTATGAAAAATCTTGCCATAGTTCTTGTAAGCGGAGGTATGGATAGCTGTGTCACAACAGCTATTGCAAAACAGACCTTTGAAGTGGCTTTTTTGCACCTGAATTATGGACAGAGAACAGAAAGCAGAGAATTCCGTGCTTTTCACAACATTGCCGATTATTATGATGTGGGAAAACGCCTTATAGTTAATATAGATTACTTGAAACAGATTGGCGGTTCAAGTCTTACTGATAGCAGTATAAAAATTCCCCGCAGGAGCTTATCTAATCAAACCCCTGCAGAGATACCTTCTTCCTATGTTCCCTTCAGAAATACCCATATAATAGCCATTGCAGTCTCCTGGGCAGAGGTTATAGGAGCCGAAAAGATTTTTATAGGAGCAGTGGAAGAGGATTCCTCTGGTTATCCTGACTGTAGAAAATCTTACTATGAAGCCTATAATAAACTTATAGAAGTTGGAACAAAACCTGAAACTCATATAGAAATAGTTACACCTGTAATTGATATGAAAAAAAGTGAGATTGTAAGAAAAGGAATAGAACTTGAAGCTCCTTTGCATCTAACCTGGTCATGCTACGGAAACAGTGATCTTGCCTGTGGTGAATGTGATAGTTGTTTATTGCGCCTGAGAGGTTTTAGAGAAGCCGGGGTGGAAGATCCCATAGGTTATGTGAGACCTGATGGGTAATGAGTTATAACCCAACCGGGGCGAACCCAGAGGTTCACCCCTACTTCTTTCCTCTCCTCATTACAATATAACCGTCTTTCGACAGGGCACACCTGAAGCCCCAGTAGTAATTTCCGTAATCAGGCATATGCCAGGAGCGGAAACTTGTGCGGAAATAATAGGGTTTCCCGGAATTAAACCATGAACCTCCTCTCAGGACTTTGAATTCACCGCCCTCTGCTCCCTGGGGGTTGGCTTCCAGAACTTCACTGTAATATATATCCAGATACCAGTCATTACACCATTCCCATACATTACCTGCCATATCCATAACTCCGTAAGGACTGGCTCCTTCAGGAAAAGCCCATACTGGAAGTGTTCCTGTACGTATACGATTTTCCATAGCCGTATCATACCAGTAATCTTTACCTTTTTCATGTCTTTCCTTCAGGAAAGGTTCTATTTTCTCTCTTGTTATATGCATATTATTACATTTATCTTTGTCCCATTCATTGCCCCAGGGATACATAAGCCCTTCCGTGCCTCTTGCCGCTTTTTCCCATTCAGCTTCAGTAGGAAGGCTTTTTCCTGCCCATCTGCAGTATTCATCTGCATCTTTCCAGGTTATACCTACAACAGGATGATTTTCTTTACCCTGGTCAAAACATTTATCCCACCAGGCAGCTGTCCCCTGGATCGTTAGTGGTTTATATCCGGTTTTTTCCATAAATAACATATATTTCTGATTGGTTACAGGATATTTATCTATGTAATATACATCGAGAGGTACTTTATGAGAAGGTTTTTCAAATTCTCTTGCAGATTGATCTTTCTCTTCAATAGCTCCCATTATGAATTCCCCTTCAGGTATGAGGATCATTTCTGCTCCATCTACAGGAGATACTATAGTTGGTGGTAGTACTATCTCTCTTTCATCTTCTACTGTTATTCTTTCTCTTCTTACAAGTTCTCCTGCCAGTGCTCTTCTTTTTACATCCTCATTTATCTCTTTAATTTTTCTTTTGGAAAGCCGGAAGGGTTTTAATAAATCTGCAACTATTTCTCCTCTTTCCTCTTCACTTATTTCTTCAAGATATATAGATTCAAGTAATTCTATGAGTTGTTCTTCTGCTCTTTTACGTTTTTCGTACTCTTTCAAGTCGGAACCTCTGAGTAAGCCACCGTGGAACATGAGTAATTCTATATATTCCAGAAGTTCTTCAGCATCCTGGTAACGTTTTGTGGGATCCTTTTCCAGGCAATTCATTATAAGATTTTCCATATCTTCCGATATTTTGGGGTTCAGTTCCCGGAGAGACTTTATATCTCTGAATAATATGGTTCCTCCCAGACCGGCAATAGTCAGGGAGTTGAAGCTATAAGGAAGTTCTCCTGTTAACATTTCAAAAAGCACAATACCAAGGGAATATATATCAGAATAATAACTGATTGAATGTTCTGTTCCAAAATGTTCGGGAGAGAAGTAATAAGCTGTTTTTACGGGAAATCCGGATATAAAATTTGTTTCAGCATCAAAGGCACGCATTACACCGAAATCAGAGATCTTTACTTCCTCATTTTTGTGTATCAGTACATTCTCTGGTTTTATATTTCTGTGGACTATTCCTTCCCGGTGAATCTGGCTTAAACCCAGACAGATTTGTCTTGTGATCCTCAGAACATCTTCTTCTTTAAAGCTTTTCTTTTTATTCAGATAATCTCTGAGGGTTATAGGTTCAACATATTCATTTACAATAAAGGTTTCACCGGGAAATATACCTATAGCTGTCATTCTTACTACATTATTATGTTTTACTCTAGCCGCTTTGGTAGCTTCTTTTTCCAGTGTCTTAACCCACTTTTTATTGTTAGAAAGAAATTCCGGAAGAATTTTTACTGCCCTCATTACACCTCTATCAAATTGAAGTGCTTTAAAGACCTGTCCCATACCGCCTTCGCCGACTAAATCCAATATACGGTAATTTTTTAAAAGTTTTTTATCAGAAAGAGGTTTTTTGACAGGTTCTATATTTGTAAGAAGTTTTTTCTTCAGTCTTCCACCTTTGCTGAATAAATCATCTATCTGTTTTGTATGAACTATTCCTATGGCATGCTCAACTGAAAAGAAGAGATAATTTATTTGATCACCTGAAATATAATCAAATAAAAATATATGATCATCATTACAGAAACATTTTTCATAAATTAAAAGAGGGTAAAGTTCCATTAATTGATTGGTTTCAGGTATGAGGAGATGAAATATATCCTGTATGGGATGTTGTGATACTGCTTCTTCTCCTGTGAGCTGAAGATCACAACCCATATATTTTGCCACTTCAAAAAAGTATTTTCCTTCAAAAACTTCAATTCTTAAAGGTCTTATAAGTGGATAATCACAGAGAAATTCAAGTTTCACAAGGAGTATCATTAAAATTTCTTCTAATTCTGCGTGATATTTTTGGGCAAGTTTTAAGGAATCACAACCCAGGGGTCCGAATTGATCTCTTATAAACAGGGCTTTTTCCATCTTTCTTCCTATATTATTGACATTGCCTCCTTTATCATAATAAAGGGAGAGGAATTTGGGTATTATAGGAGTTTTGCCACTGTAAATATAAATGAGAAGCATTTCTTTGAACAGTTCCATCCAACTTTTTGGTGTATTTCTTTCTTCGAAGAATTGCCATATAAAAATATCAGCTTTAGGATTTCTCTGTTCTTCTGATGAAAGATATCCTGTGAGCAATATTAAAGTACAATATCTGATAAGGGTTTCAAAGAAGAAACAGCAGATATTGAACTTTAAAAGAATATCATCACATGTCCTCATAGCACGATAAATACTGGCCAGAGGATGGGGAAAACATGTTTCTGCAAGATAATAAAAGGTTGTTTGTTCGTAATCTGAATATGCCTGTTTCAAAGAATTACCATCACCTGTAAATTATTATTAGCTTTCAGCTTTTTCCTTAAGCTGATTGCTGATAGCGTTAAACATAAAAGGTTTATTTTTACTGAAGCTAATAATTTAACAATAATAAAACTTCCTATGTATTTAAAATATATAACAAATTTTTTCGTCAAATTATAAAATATTCCTTCTAGTTTCTATCTTGAGATCTATGAAATTTAAAAATCCTATAAAATTCTTCTATTTAAGGAGGTTTTATTTTAGTTATGACGAAAATCTTTATATAATATTATCTGCTTGTGCCTGGCAGATTGTTTTTTAAAGGTAATAATTAGAAAGAAAATAATATTAATTGTATATGCTTGAATTATATAATACAGTGCATCCATATAATACAAAGATTAATATTGCCTATTATTCAGAAAGCGGCTGGCTGAGTTTTTTCTTAAATTTTTTATTTTCCATAAGTCCTTTTGAATATTTATGTTTTTTTGAAGATCCACAAAGGAATCATCCTTTTTTATCGATTAGTAAAATAAATGAAATCTCTATATTTAATCAAATGGATTTAGATGAAAAGAGTGGTTTTGGCTCTGTAGACGGGGCTATTTATTTTGATATAGGCAGTGAAAATTACTTTATCTTTATTCATACTATAAATAATAAATATAAAGAAGCCTGTAGTATACCTGAAAAGAACAGGCTGGCTTTTAATAAGACTATAAATGGGCGTATAGAATTAACTTATAGATTTTGTCTGTCTGTAAAAAATACTTTTCACAAAAAAAACCCGAAATTTATAAATGAAACTTCCAAATATCTTCATGAAAGTTATATTAAAACTGATAAATTTTATATTATACCACATAAAAAGATGGATAAGATGAAATTTCGACGAATCAGGATAAAGGAGGGTAGAGAGGAAGTTTTTATAGGGAGATTTTTTAGAGAAGATACAAAATTTTATTTTTTGATAATAACAGATGATAAAAATAATCCTTTTTCTCCTGAGCATCCTGATTTTTCAGAACATTATACACCCAGAATATATCCAGAAAAGGGTTCAGAAGATTTATGGGAAGTGGTGAAAGATAAATTTCTATGGCTTCCTAAAAGTATAATAATCAATCTTATGATGCCTGGAATGGTAAGTCATAATTATTCTTTCCCATCAAAATTCTGCTATTCTTACAGTGGAATAAAAGATTTTTCTCCGGAAAAAATAGCTTTTGAAACCCGTGAAGATAATTTGTCAATAAGTAAATATAATTTTTCACGATTGGATTTATGGCCTTTATGATATATATATATTAATTTTACTAAATTTGATTGTAGAATATACACAGATACTTGACATAAGTATTTTTCTCGTTATACTTATAAATAAGATTTTTTGTGGATTATTTTACAATAAAGGAAGTGTAGCAAGTGATTTGTTTTAGATGTGGAGAAAGTAATCCACCATTTACTAATGTGTGTAACCGTTGTAATGCGAAATTACCTAAAATTAGTATTAATGTAGCTCCC
Source organism: Bacillota bacterium (assembly GCA_022704525.1). GTDB lineage: Bacteria > Vulcanimicrobiota > SpSt-956 > SpSt-956 > JAKJGF01 > JAKJGF01. The sequence continues at coordinate 8,510 of JAKJGF010000145.1, forward strand.
CCCATTTCCAGCCCTAGAACAGCAAGATTAAACCGTATATTAGAAATAGCTAATAAAACTCTTGATGGAGCATTAAATCCACAGGAGTTAATTAGTAAAATTGAAAAACATGAAGAAGATTTTAAAAATGGAGAAAGAAATCTGTTGGCAAGTATGCCTAAAGCGAAAAAGAAGCCTCCAGCACCTGTTATTCCGAAAAAAAAGTTCCCGAGAGGATTTGTACTTGAAGAAGAACCAGAAATAGATTGGGATCTTGAACTGGAGAAAACCATAAATTTAGAATTTAAAGATCAGCTTAATATGGGTCTTAAAGCAATAAGACTATTTTTGCAGTGTCTTAATTCAATAAAAACAGTTCTTTTAGAAATAGATAAAGTTTACCCGGCTATGGATGAAGAAGAAACAGAAGATGACCTGATTGAAAGAGGTCTGGCTGGATTGGCAGATGAAGAATCTGATAAACTGTTTGAATTATCAGAAGGACAGGAAGCAGTAATAATTGAAGTTCTGGAAACAGCTAAAAAAGCCAATGAATTTCTTAATCAATTTATGGATATGGCCGAAGAAAAAGGGAGAAAAATAAGAGAAGAAAATATCCTCTATGAGGATGAATCTACATTACTTTGATTTTAAAAAAGGTTTATAAGAAATTATATTTTTCATTTCGTATAATTCCATCCCAGTAATTAAGCACTTCCTTTTTATTAGATAATATATCCAGATCGAGAGATCTGATTTCATTATAATCAATATTATATCTGTCAGGCCAGGAGAAGATTACTAAATCACCTCCTGGCCTTCTTATTAGTTCCTTTTTATGATAACCTGCCAGGAAATGATGGTAATTCATAGTGAAGACATAGGGATTTGGGAAGGGGCTGTATGTTAACCAGTACTCCAGAATGGCACTTTTCGGAACATTAATTTCTTTTGCCAGTACTTCGAGAAAATCTGATAAGTAAATACTCTTTTCCCCCAGTGATATTCCTATGGGTGTAGATACCCTGGCCCGCAGCTGATAGATAAAATCTTCATTTTCCAGAATATATTTAATAGCTCTTCCAAACTGGTCATCATTTATTCCCTGAGACATGGTAAAGGAAAACTGTGTTTTGATACCAAGACTTTTTATATTAGAAAGAGCTTTCATTTTTATATTAAGTAAAGGAGCATTCTCTATAGCCAGAAAAACCTTTTCAGTAAAACCATTACAGGAAAAATTTATAATCAATAAGCCTGCTTCTTTTAGAATTTTAAGATAAGAAATATCAACAAGTTTTACACCGTTTGTAACAAGTATGGGTATTTTACCTTTTTTTGATATATACTCAATTATTTCCGGCAGATCTTCTCTTAAAGTAGGTTCTCCCCCTGATAAAGATATAGCCATACCTGTATAATTTTTTATAGCCTCTTTTATTTCTTTCAGAGAGAGGTCTTTTTTTGTATCTCTTTCAGGCAGATAACACAGATGACATTTGAGATTACAGGCATGAGTTACATTTATCATAAGACACCTCATAAATCCCGTATCATCTTTTGGCCGTGAAGTAATCTTTCTATAAAAGTCCACATCATTTTCCACAAGACCTCTGAATTTGCCGTGGGTAGAGCATTCTTTAAGCATAAAAACTTTACTTTCTTCTTCTACTACAGATGCATTTATTTTTTCGTAACAGATGGGACAGAGACTTATGGTATGTTCTTTTATTATTTTCATAAATAAAACCTGCCTTTTTGGAGTGAGAGGTGAGAGGTGAAAAGTGAGACGTAAGACGTAATTATACGTCACCCGTCACCCATCACCCATATTATACACCACTATATAAATTTTTCAATATGAAACCTCCGGAACCTTCGTTGACTTATATATATTTTTTTGTTATTTTATCTATTATGAATAAGCGGATATTTAAGATTCTATTAATAGAAGCAGTAGTTCCTGAAAGAAGCAGAACTTCTATAGAACTTGCCCATCCCGTAGGGCCTATGTATCTTGCTTCCTGTCTCAGGGAAGATAATAGAGAAAGATATATTGAGATATTTGATACAAAATTATCTTTTGATGTGGCAGGAGATCTTAAGAAATACATGAGAAGAATAAGGCCTGATCTCGTCGGTATAAAGGCTTATTCCAGGGATTCCGATCTTTTAACTCACCTGTGCAGATTAATAAAAAGGATAGATAGAAAGTGCATAATTGTAGCAGGAGGCCCCTATGCAAATGCAAAAGGCGAAAGTCTCTTAGAAGATCCTTTTATAGATTTTTCTGTTCTCCATGAAGGAGAAATAACCTTTGTTGAACTTGTAAATCGTCTGGAAAAAGGGGAAGATACAGATGATATAAAGGGAATAATCTACAGAAAAAAAGATGAAATTATAAAGACCCCTGAAAGGGAATTTATTCATAATCTTGATTTCATACCTCTTCCTGCCTATGATCTTACAGATGATCCGAGATATAATAAAAGATATTATGAATATATTGATGGTGATAAGAGATATCCCGATGCCGTTCAGGTCAGAGCGAAGGCTATGACCATATTTACTTCCAGAGGTTGTCCCTATAACTGTATATACTGTCATAATATATTCGGGAAAAAATTCAGGGCCAGATCTTCCGGCCATGTATGGAAAGAGATGAAACTTCTTTATAATGATTACGGAGTTCATCAGTTTTTCATATGGGATGATATATTTAATTTAGATAAAAGAAGAGCCCATGAGATATGTGACCTTATAATAGAAAGTGGTTATGATATAAAACTTGCCTTCCCCAACGGTCTTCGTGGAGACCTGATGGATAGAGATCTTATCTTTAAACTTAAAGAAGCAGGAACTTTTTTTATAACATATGCCATTGAGACAGCGTCTTCCAGGTTACAGAAACTCATAAAAAAGAATATAGATCTGGATAAACTGAGAGAGATAATCACAGTAACATCCAGAGAAGCCGGAATACTTACTCAGGGCTTTTTTATGTTCGGTTTTCCCACGGAAACAGAAGAAGAAATGTATCTAACAATAGATTATGCAGTAAAATCCGATCTGGACTTTACCTCTATGTTCATAGTAAATCCCTTTGAAGGAACAGAACTTTTTGATATGGCCAGTCATTATACAGGATTGAAAGAATATAGATTTGATTACTACAATGTAAATTACAGCCTTGCAGAGGTTTCTCTTGAGGAATTGAAAAAGATCCATATAGATGGCCAGATAAAGTTTCATACCCCTGAAAGGGTGGAAAGGGCATGGGAAAAGGTCAGGTTTTTTAGACGTGAGACATAATAAGGCATTACTCATCAAAATTATGAATATTATTAAAAAATTATAACTTTCAATTTATAATAAAGATAGAATCATCAATCTAAAGATAAGGAATATCTTGAAACTCTTATAAGAGAAATAGATAAAGCAAAACATTTTTCGAAGATAATAAAATTATAAATAAAGGAGATTAAAAATGAAACCTTTAAGAAGAGACAATATTGTAGACGATTATCATGGAGTTAAAGTGGCCGATCCCTATCGATGGCTGGAAGATGCAGAGTTGCCTGAAACAATGGAATGGACGGAAGAACAGAACAGAATAACCTTCGGGTATTTAGAAACTATTCCTGCTCGTGATAAGATCAGAGAAAGGCTTAAAGAACTCTGGAATTATCCGAAATATTCAGTGCCAAAGAAAAAAGGCAAATTTTATTTCTTTTCGAAAAATGAGGGCCTTCAAAATCAGCCTGTTCTTTACAGAAAAGAAGGTCTTTACGGTGTTCCTTCCGTAGTAATTGATCCGAATAAACTGAGTGAAGACGGGACAGTTTCCCTGACAGTTCAGTCTTATAACAGAGAAGGAACTCTTCTTGCCTATGGTATATCAAAAAGTGGAAGTGACTGGCAGGAAATAAAAATAAGAGATATAGAAAAAGGGGAAGATTACCCTGAAGTTCTTAAATGGTCCAGATACAGTGGTATAGCCTGGAAACCTGATAATTCTGGCTTTTATTACAGCCGTTATCCTGAACCGGAGAAAGGAAAAGAACTTTCCACCAAAAATGAAAACCACCAGGTATATTATCATAAAGTGGGAACAGCACAATCTGCAGATAAACTG
>JAKJGF010000146.1 GCA_022704525.1 Bacillota bacterium
TCTAAACACTATCATGGAATTCATAAACTACCTCTAAAGATATATCTACAATGCTTCAGAAAGGGTAGCTAAAATTTTTTTATCAAAAATCGTACTTACATCTTTACTGCATTTCAGAAATTCCCTTCGGCCTTCTTCTATATACATAAGACCTTCCAGTAAAAGTAAAGGATCAAAGGTGGGAATATATTCTCTGTATCTATCCACTCCTTTTTTATATAATTTATAACCTTCATGGATATATTTTTTATCTTCCTGGTTAGTTTTACTCAATATCAAAAATTTATTATAACCTGTTTCCAGGGTCTCCTCAAAATGTACTAACATACCTGTAAATTTTTTCTCTGCATAAATTCCTTTCCTGACTCCCCAGGCAGAGGCGGCTAAAAGATAAAAATTCATAAGTCGTGAAAAGTGAAAAGCTAATGATTATTATTTCCTTTTACATTTCACTTTTCACGTTTCATCCTTTCACAGTTTCTCTATTATAGCATCTGTCATTTCTCTGGTATTTACTGCACCGTGCTTAAATACATCAGGACCGCCTTTAAGTCTGAGCATATCATAGGTTCGTACTTTTCCCTCTTTCACTACTTCTGCAATAGCTTTTCTTATTCTTTCAGCCTTTTTTGTTTCTTCCAGATAATCTAACATCATACAGGCACTGAGAATCATTGCTATGGGATTTACTATAGGAGGATCAAGTTTTTCATATTTTGGAGCAGACCCATGAGTGGGTTCAAAAACAGCACAGTCTTTTCCAATATTGGCACTACAGGCAAAACCGAGTCCTCCTACAAGGCCGGCGAAACCATCACTTACAATATCACCGAACATATTTCCTGCTACGATTACACCGTAATCTTCAGGGTTTTTAGTAAGCCACATCATCATGGCATCAATATTAACATCCCATACGGTTATTCCGGGATATTCTTTTGCAATCTTTTTTGCTTCAGATAACATCATGCCTGATGTTTCTCTTATAACATTCGGTTTTTCACAGACACTTACACTTTTATATCCGAATTTTTTTGCATGTTCAAAGGCGGCTGTTATAATTCTCCTGCAGGCTTCTCTTGTAAATATACGGCACGATATGGCGAGATCTTCCCGGGCAACATCTTTAAAAGCCTTCATTTTTGGGTGAACACATAATCCCTCCATAGCTTTATCTGGAGGATTTGTCCATTCTACACCACAGTAAAGACATTCTGTATTCTGGCGGAATATTACGACATTTACTTCTGGTTCTACAAAACCAACCTTATCTTTACGTATAAAATTAAGTGGATTTCCCGGAAAAGCAATACAGGGCCTTATACATATATCCAGATTGAAATGCTGTCTCATTGTTACAATAGGACTGTAGTAGACATGTCCTTTATCCTGAAGCTCCACCCTGAGTTCGGCCTGGGCTTTATCTTTAGGCTTACTCGTTATAGCACCAAAAAGACCTATTCTGTGTTTTTCCAGTAATTTCACAGTTTCTTCTGGGAAGGCATTTCCCTCTTTACACCAGCAATCCCAGCCAATATCACCATGGATATAATCAGCTTTAAAACCTGTTTTTTCAAGGACTCTTATGGCTTCAGGCAATACAATTCTTCCGATACCATCCCCCGGCATTGTAACTATTGTTTTCATAATAATGTTCCTCCTGTTTTTACTTCGTGAGACATGAGATGTGAGACGAGGGAAGAACCTGTCTTATCTGACTTATACACTTCTCATGCTCAGTTCAGTAGAATAAAATTACCTGAGTTATTATATAGGATTTATGGATAGACTTCAATATGGTACTCAGGTTATTTTTTAAGTGAAAAGTGAAAAGTAAAAGGAAGTGTGCAGTAAGCAGTGAGCAGTGTGGAAACATTATAATACGTAATGATGTTATACGTTTCACGTCTCACGTTTCACGTTTCACGTCTTCCTCTTCTTTATCATTCTTTACATCAGGCGGTTTTTCGTCTGTCCTGGCGGCTTCAGGTTCTTTTTGCTCTTTTTTATCATTCTTTATATCAGACGGTTTTTCGTCTGTTCCGCCGGCTTCAGATTCTTTTTTCCCCTTACTTTTATAATTCTTATACCATCGGTCAAAGAGAACCTTTAATACACAGGTGCATGGTATGGCAAGAAGCATTCCCCATGCACCATATAGTTGACCACCTATTAAAATGGCGAGCATAATCAATAACGGATTTAATTCCAGAGAGTCGCCAAGTATTTTTGGTGATACAATACTGTTTTCCAGGAATGATATGATTAAAGTCATCAGAATTACAAGAATTATCGACATTATAGGATTAGGGGTAAAGAGAGCCAGTAGTACTGTTGGTGTTATGGCTACAATTGCCCCTAAATAAGGTACCATATTACTTATCCCTGCAAGAAGCCCTATGAAAAGAGAGAATTTTATTCCTATGAAATAAAGTCCTATAGCAGTGCATATTCCAACGAAAGAGGCCACAAGAAGTTGACCCCTCAGAAAACTGGCCAGGGCTTTATTTATATCCTGGCATATAGAGATTATCCATGGTTTATTTTCTTCCGGGACAAGACTGATTGCAAAGTTTTTAATATTATTCATTTCTTTAAGCATATAAAAAGTAAGAATCGGTATGATAATAAGACTTATGAGACTGAGAATAAACTGGATTAAGCTGGAAAAGACACCTGTTAGAAATGACCATATCCTGTTAGCAACTTGAGGTATACTCTCTTTTGTTTTTTCTATAAGAGTATTTGCAAGATCCTTTAACTCCTGTGGAATTTCATATTCTGATATTTTTTTAATCCATTCGAATTGTTTTGGAACATTTGTATCTTCTATATTTTTTATCATATTGAATATCTCTATCAATTTTGCCTGAATATGAGGAATCTGTCCTATGAAACCAGAAATTTCCTGGATTAAAGCAGGAATTATGAAGAGCAGTATGATAGCAAAACCTACAAGTAATAATCCCATAAGAATCAGCGTAGCTTTTGTACGGGATATACCTTTTCTCTCAAAAAATGTTACTACAGGATCGAATATATAGGCGAGTATCATAGCTATAGCAAAGGGAATCAGAACCGAAGATATGAGATATACGAACCAGGCTATATATAGAAATAGTATAGCTCCTATTAATATCTTTATGGTTCTGTTTTCTTCTTTAAAAGGGATTAGTATAGTAATGAGTATTACCGTGAGAATTGTAGGAGAGAGAATTTGCCGGATACCGAGAGTCAACCACAGGAAAAGTGTCAGTACAAATACAATGGCTATAATAGTAGGTATCAGTTTTAATAATCTCGAAAAATGCTTATCTTCCAATTAACTCTCCTAATTGCCCTCAAAAATTACTATGGCATCTCTTTCTTCTGGATAGATTTCAAACCATTGATCCAGTTTTTTAAACTCCTCCAGGACAGCTTCAACCTGTGGTTGTAGATTACATAATATAAAATTCCCCTGGTATTTTCTGACAAACTCAACTGCGTAGTTCAGAGCTGAAAGCCCCCGATCATCTATATAAGGCACTTTATCTAAATTGACTATGAAGTTTAACTTTTCTCTATCCATAAGGGATTTTATTTTGTTATTTAAAATTTCGGCATTACACCCTCCCAGATTTCCTGTACATCTGAGTATTACCAGGTTTATACCCGGCATTTCTGCTGCCTCTATAATTAAATCATTACGGGAAGAGAGAAACTGTGAATATCGTCTTTTTATATTATGGCCTTTCCTTTTTTGATCCAGTAAGAAACGTCCGAAACATACAGGACCCCAGACAGATCCATGAGCTCCGGTAAGTTTCTTTTCTATGGAATTTCTGAAATCCTGAGAAGTTTCTCCATGAAAGGTGGTGTAACATTTACCTACTGATGCAAGAAAATGGGCATCACTACCACCGAGAACAGGAAGTTTTTTAGTTACATGATTTACAATTTGTGTAAGATAATTAGATAATAGCTCAAGAGGATTTGAGTTTCTCGTTTCTACCGCATCGAAAGGAAGCCTGTTAAATAATTTCCCCACTCCTTCCAGCCCCCTGGAGCTCAGGATTAAATTAAAAGGATGTGGTGCTACAGCAATTCCCCCCTGGGAGTGAATTGCTTTTATTGTTTCTTCCGCGCTCATATGAGGTGGTATGGCATGTTCCAGAAATAATCCTATAATATGGCCATCTTTGGTACTGACTTCTTCTGCAATTATAATATCAAGATGTTTAAATTTTAGAGGATGTTTTTTTTTATAATTTATGGCCGTAAGAGATCCCGATATAGTATTATGATCAGAAAAAGCCACTATCCTGAAATCAGTGTTCATAACTATATAATCCATGATTTCTTCAGGATTATCAAAGCCGTCGCTGGCATTAGTATGAATATGTGGATCGGCTTTACTTATCATAAAAACTCTGCCCCCTGGATTACATTTTATAGAAAATTATATAACTATCTTACATAGCATAAGTTAACACCTTATAAGATATGGCAACTCAAAACTACTTTGAGTTTTCAATAAAAATAAAGCCTGTGGGAGATTATACAAATGATATCAATTACTTTTAAAGTATTTAATTTTAGCATTTAGATAAATTTTTGTCAAATCATTGAATAGCTTTCGTTTGACAAAGTTCCCCTCCTTTGTTATTATAATATATATTTTAAGGAGGTGTGCCGTAAAAAATTGAAGAAAATTAATTGGGAAAAATTGCAATCCTATTCAGCAGCCGGCTTTGTTGAGTTTGAAGGTAAAATAGAGACTTCTATAAAAGACGAAATAGAAGAAAGAAATCGTAAAATAGAAGAAAAAAGAAGAAAAAAGAAGAAAAAAAAGAAAAGATAAACCTATTATTTAATAGCATAGCAGCAATTATAAATAATTTTCTAAACAATGTTTCTTGAAAAAATTTGACATTTCTTCATTATCCCTGTTAGTGGTGAAAGGTGTATATTGTTTTTCATAAATTTTCTTGTTATAATGGTTTTTACCGAACTGTATCTTGCCGTCCCGACCAGTTCCTTCGATATTTTTTGTCCTGCAACCCTGGAAGGGATAACTTCGTTTTGTGAGGCTTATATATTTGTACATTGAAAAGCTTATTCTCATCAATTTTAGAAATTACAGAGAAGCATATTTAGATCCCAATCCTGAGTTAAATCTTATCATTGGAGCAAATGCTCAGGGGAAAAGTAATCTTCTAGAGGCTTTATTTTTATTTACCACAGGTAAATCATTTCGTGTTATGAGAGAAATAGAACTGATAAAGTGGGGAGAAGATTTTGCAAGAGTAATCGTAGAAATTGTTCAGAAAAGTCAGAAAAAAGTTAAGATAGAAATTATATTTCAAATTGCTAAAAATATTAAAAATTCGCTAAAAATAATTAAACTTAATAATAAAGTTGTTCGATGTGCTACTAATTTAGTAGGAGCAGTAAATGCTGTTATGTTTTCTCCGGATGATATGGAGATTATAAAAGGAGGCCCGGGAATAAGAAGACGTTTTATAGATATGCAGATTACACAGATGTCACCTTCTTATTGTGATAATTTGCGTCGTTATCATAAGGTTTTAGAACAGAGAAATAGTCTGCTTCGTTCTTCACAGAGTTATGAAGAGAAAATTCCTTTACTGGATATATGGGATCAGCAGTTGTCCCACTATGGAACTTTGCTTATTTCCAAAAGACTTGAGGTTATAAGAAAACTTGAAGAATTAGCTAAACCTGTATTGATGAATATAACTGGTAGTAAAGAATGCCTCCGTTTAAGTTATTCTTCGACTGTTTCTATGGAAAGAAAAATGGATGAAATTGTTTTTAATGAAGGAAAAGAGATTTTTGAATCCTCTCTGAAAAAGCGATTTAAAGAACATCTTGATTTTATTAGAAAAAGAGAAATTAAGTATGGCGCCACATCTATCGGGCCTCATAGAGATGATATGAATATTTTTTTAAATGAAAGACCTGTCAAAAATTTTGGTTCCCAGGGACAGCAGAGGACAGTATCTATATCCTTGAAACTGGCGGAAAGAGAACTCATATATAATGAAACAGGTGAGGAACCATTGCTTTTACTGGATGATGTTACCTCTGAACTGGATAAAAATCGTTCTTCCCAGCTTTTAAACTATATAAGAGGGAAGGGGCAGATTTTTATTACTCAAAATCACCCTGATGAACTTTTTAATTCGATAAAAACTTCTTCTTTTTATATAAATGAAGGGGTGATAAAAACTGGTGTATTCAATTAAGGATCTAATTGAAGGTGCCTTTGATAATCCCCATATAGCTGCTAAAGCCAGAGAAAATATGATTTTCCCATTCTGGAGTGTCATAGTGGGGCCTAAAATAGCAGCTCATGCAAAACCTTATAAGCTGGAGAATGGAATATTAAAAGTTATTGTCACCAGTTCGACCTGGTCCCAACAGCTCAGTTTTATGAAAGATCAGATACTGAGAGGTTATCTCGACATGATAGGAGAGGAACTTGTCAGAGATATTCGATTTCAGATCGGTAAAAGATTACCTGATACAAAAAAAGGCCATAAGACTGAACAACTTTCATTAGATTTTGAGAATAAATTTCCTGATGAATTTCAACTCAGCAGAATAAATCTTTCAGAAGATACTATTCTTCTTATAAAAGAACAGGTAAAATTTATAAAAGATGAACAGCTGAGAGAACAGATGCTTTTACTTATAGAGAAAGATTTTAAGATAAAACTCTGGAAAGAACAGAAAGGTTGGAAGCCATGCCATCAGTGTCAGGTCCTTATAGAACCAGGTAAAGATTTATGTATAATCTGTGAATTAGAAGGAAATAAAGGCAGAAAGAAGAGAGAAAAGAAAAAGTAATGTCCTTTAAATTGAAAAGATATGCAAGTTATGGTTGCGGTCATCATTACTATTTACCAAAGCAAGTATGTATGCAACCAATGTTAGAGCATATCTATTCATGTATATTATAACATATGTGTCAAGAAGAGGTGAAGAGTGAAGTGTGAAAAGTGAAAAGAAGTGAGCAGTGAGCAGTGAAAAAAGTGTACTTGTAACTAAATACTATTACACTATCGTCTCACGTATTCCCCCCACCTCTCACTTCTCACTAATATTATGAGACCAAGAGTAAATATCACCAAGATGGAACTCGGAGAAATAGGCTTACTCCGGGAGGATTTACCTGAAAAAGAGCCTATAGACCTGAAGGGTTGGTTCGGTCATGAAAGATATAATCTACCTCTTGAACTGGAAATAGGAACCGGTAAGGGTATGTTTTTACTCCGTCAGGCAATTAAAGTTCCATATGTAAACTATATTGGTTTAGAATATGCCAGGAAGTATTTTTATTATGTGGTAGATAGATTGAATCGTGAGGGATTAAAAAATGTCAGGCTTGTAAATATAAAAGCAGAGTTTTTTTTACGTTGTTGTACTGGTGAAGGAGTATTTCGTCAGATACACATATATTTCCCTGATCCATGGCCTAAAAGGCGCCATAACAGGCGAAGATTGATAAAAGAAGAGTTCTTAAGAGATTTATGCCGTGTCCTTGAAGTATACGGCCTTATACGTATTATAACAGATCATAAAGATTACTTTTCATGGATGGAAAAGCATTGCTGTAAAGTAGAAGATTTGTTTATTCGCCTTCCTTTTATATCTCTTGAAGCAGCAGGCGAAGATGAAATGGTAGGGAGTAATTTTGAGCATAAATACAGAATAAAAGGGAAAGAATTTTATGGTATGATATTGAAGAAAAGATGAGCTTTACTCATAATCTTGCAAATTGTTATAAATTATGATAGACTTCTTTTAGAATTTGTCTCATACAGGGAATGGAGTAATATGTTCGAAGCAGAGGAAATATTTCGAGAATTTTCTTATTGTTCTGATTATATTTCTCGTTTAATATATATTAAAGAAAATAGTAAAATATTAAATACTCAATTTGTAGAATTAGTAGTATTACATGCTAAAATATTTCTTGATGATGGAGAGATACCTCTGGCTGTAGAGCTGGCAGATCTTGCTATTATGGTTTCTTCTACTATAGAAGATAATCGATTTAAAACATCATCAATTATTTTAAAATCTCAGTTGTTGCAACTTCAGAGTGATCATTCTCAGGCAGAAGAGTTATTGCTTGAAGCAGAAAAGATATATTCCACAGAAAAAACGGATGATAAACTCTGCGATCTATATAATTTAATTGCCCATCTCTATAAATCTCAGAAAAAATATGAAGAAGCTATAGAATATTACAAAAAAGCTATTGATTTAAGTGAGAAATTAAATAAAAAAGATCTTTATGCTCTTAATTTAAGTGCTATAGGAGAAATTGAATATCATCGGAATCGTACTCAACAGGCTTTATGGTATTTTGAGCAGTCTCTCAATACCTACAGATCTCTTGGAGAAATCAAGTCACAGGTACAGATTTTAAACTGGATGGGCTATATAAACATAAATTTAAAGATATATGAAGAAGCTTTAGGGAATTTCCTGGAAGTAGTAAATCTCTTGGTTGGTGATAATGATGAGATTAATTCTTCTGTAGCTTATGCAAAATTTCATCTGGGTATAATATATCAATTTTTTAATGAACCTGATAAAGGTCTGAAGTATTTTATAGAAGCTGTAACTATATGGAAAAAAAGAGAGCAGATGCAAGCAGTTTCAGAGATGAATTTTTACTGTGGAAGAATGTGTGACTCGGGAGGAAATAAAGATCTGGCACTTGATTTCTATAAAAAATCCTTACGATTACTTCAAAAACTTTCCAGTAAAAAAGGTATGCTTTCTTTATTATTTCAGATAAGAAGTCTGGAAGAAGAAGATTTAACTGAATCAATCCAGAGTTACTTTGTAAGGCAACTTAAGAAAAAACCTGAAGAGGTTGAACTAAAAGACGATAATTATATTTTTGATATAATTTCTCCGGGATACAGAGAATTACTATATCGTGATGAGGGAACAAAGTATTTTAATCTTGGTAGACCTTCTTTTGTAAATAAATTGAATATAGATCTTAAAAAAGAGAATCAAAGAAAGAATTTTACCATAAGTCATTCCCACCTGAGTATTGCTTTTCGTCAGATTGCTTCTATTTATTATGATAAAGAAATGTATAAGTATGGCTTCCCTTATTTAATAGAGTTACTTCAGATAAAAAAGAAAATTTACAATCCTCAACTCATAGTTCAGCTTATAGATGGCTTAAAAGAAATATCTTGTTTGCCGGATTATGAGAAAAATTATACTTATTATCTTCAGGAAATAATACGCTTCGTAGAAAAATTTGTCAGTAAAAATAATCAGGCCCTGGTTTTTTACGAGATTGGTTTAATGAATTTTATCAGGGATGAATATGAAAAAGCGGACACTATGTTTTTAAAATCTCTGACTTTATGTTCCTCCCTCAGGAATAGACCTCTTGAGGCCAGAGTTTATAGAGCTATCGCATGGTCTGCCTTCAATACTGGAGATATGGTAAAAAGTATTGATTTACTTCAGAAAGCGCTCAAGATTGATGAGACTCTCAAGTTAAATGATGTGGCGTTGGATTTATTACTTCTGGGACGTGTTTTTCTGGAGAAAAAAGATCTTGCCCCTGCAATCGAATATCAGCTCAGAGCAAGAAGTAAATGGGAAACAGTTATTTCTTCGATTGATCCTTTAATATTTTTAAGAAATCTTCTTTTAAAATCAGGAACATATTATCAGCTGAGGTTTCTGTATAGAATATTGGCCGGTACAGGTATTTTTCCTGACCTGAATGAGAAATATATTGTTTCAGAAACTTGTTATTACAGAGATCCTCATCTGAATGATATTATGAAAGATGAAAGCCTTATATTTGATAGACTTACTGATAATTTTTCACTGGATAATATTGATAGATTTGCCATCTTATCAAGTAAAAAGATTCCTTCTAAATTTTTTGAAAATTTCTTTTCTCATCAATTTATGGCTCTTATTAAACTTTACAGTTCAAAGAACCATGAAGCAACGAATCATATAATAAGTGCTCTGAAAAAATTATTGGACCTTCCTGTAAGAAAAGAAGAAAAGATTTTTTTATTTAGACTTGGCCTTATGTATCAAACTCTGGAATTGAGTACTGAAAACCGCTGGCATTTACGTCTGGCAGATGAATACTTCAGAGATTTTATAAGTGATAATAATGTAAAATCACCCTTTTCCCAGAGAGGTATTGCCCTGTTTAATCTATCCATACTTCTGGGGTTAAGAGGATGTTTTTCGGAAGCCCTTGCCGTTTTAGTTGAGGCAGAAGATATAGAACAGATAGAAAAAAAATACTTCAGACTTGCAAGAATTTACTATCAAAAAGGGATAATAAGAGAATATGAGGAGGCTATACCAGAGGCAATAAAAAATTATAATAATGCCTTAAAAGTATTTCGTTCTGTTGAAGATAGGGCAGGGATTGCCAGATGTTTAAATAAACTCGCCATACTTCAGGTGGAAAATAGAAGAGACTATTTACTGGAGGCTCTATCTCTTCTGGAAGGATATAAGGAACCTCTGATGTACGGTCAGATAATTTTTAACTGGGCTACGGTATTACGAAAAGAAGGAAATTTTCTCTGGGAAAGTCTGGATGCTTTTAAAGAATCTCTGAAATACTTTCGCAAAGCCGGTTTCCCACAGTGTACTGTTAGATCTCTTCATTCTCTGGCAACTCTTTTGCTGGACCTTGGCCAGGAGGAACAATCTTCTGTATTTCTTGAAGAAGCCTGGATGTTGTTAAAAAAAAGAATGCCTGATGTAATCTGGGATAGAATTCGTTATTTTATATTAATGGGACAGAAAGAAGAGACTATGAAAAAAGAAGAAGAAGCTTTAGCTTATCTTCAGAAGGTTGTTTTTTGCACTCCTTCCATACCTTCTTCACCCGGCTATTCTTACTGGATTTACCTGGAACTGGCAAATTTCTTTTCTCTTATGGGAGAACAGCTTGAAAAAGAGAAATATCAGGAACTTGCGAGAGAAATAAAAAGACATATTCTTTCTATATGGGGTAATTATGCTTTTCTCTATGAAAAGGACCCTTCCAGTCAGTTAAAGCAGAATTTTTTTGATATAATCGATGAAGAAGACAGTATGAAAGATAAAACAGGTAATCTTAAGGATAGTATTTTGCCTATTCTCCATTACCTGATTAATCTGAAAGACCAGGAAAATTTACTCAGGAGATATACTTCTGATGATATTATAACTGATATGGGAAAAAATCAGTGAACTGGGGGTATAAGTTTTGTTTACCATAGATTATTTGTTTTCGAATTTAGAAAGTTTTTTTGCTAAAGAGATTTTCCTAAAAGAACTTGACGGATACAATGATATACATTATGTATGGGATATTTTAAAACGTATTCAGGAAGGTTATATAAAAAAGATTTTGATACCTGAAATTAATGGCATTCTGGAAGAAGGAGCTTTTGTGGGAAATGATGTTTATATTGGAGAAGGGACAATAGTTGAAACAGGTGCCCTTATTAAAGGTCCCACTATTATCGGGAAAAATTGCCATATACGCCAGGGAGCTTATATAAGAGGTAATGTAATCATAGGAGATAATTGTATAGCAGGGCATGCAACAGAAGTAGTAAGAGCGATATTTTTACCAGGAGCTAAAGCCCCTCATTTTAATTATGTAGGTGATTCTATTCTTGGTACAGGTGTTAATCTGGGAGCAGGGACAAAATTATCAAACCTGAAGAATACAAAGTCCGGTGTGGTTATAAAATATAATGATAATATATATGAAACAGGTTTAAAGAAATTCGGAGCTATTCTTGGTGATGGTTGTCAGACAGGATGTAATGCCGTACTGAATCCCGGCACTATTATGGGGCCAGATTGTATTGTTTATGCCACTACCTCAGTAAGGGGTGTATATCCGGCGAAAACTATAATTAAATTAAGAACGAAAATTGAAACTGATGAATTACGTGAAAAGTAAAAATTGAAACGAGGCATCTCTGAAGCAGACACTGAAAGTAAGACTTTGGCTATCAGCTTTTAGCTATGAATGTGGTTTCCTCATAAGCTGATAGCTGATAGCTGATAGATGATAGCTAAATATGGAAAATTCCCTTATAGGTACAACACTGAATAATAAATACAATATATTGAAATTAATCGGTAAAGGTGGACAATGCTTTGTCTATCTTGCTTTTGATAAAAAAATACAGAGGGATGTAGTAATAAAAGAACTGATCCATAAATCTAAAGATGATGAAATTCAGGCACAGAATATAATTATGTTTAAAAAGGAGTATGAACTCCTTTATAGACTTGAACACACAGGTTTACCCAGAAGCTATGATTATTTTCAAATTAAAAACAGACATTTTCTGGTTGTAGAATATATAAAGGGGGAAAATCTAAAAAAGATTCTTGACAATGTAACT
>JAKJGF010000147.1 GCA_022704525.1 Bacillota bacterium
GATCCTGTTACAATGAAATCTGTTATTACAGAATATACAGTTTTGTATTTATTTAAGTTATAACTTTCTCCTTTGACGGCATATCTTTTGCTTCAGAGCCCGGACAGGGACAGGTGTATATGTTTTTTGGATACTTTTTTACCTGTTGCGGTACTTAGAAGAAGGTGAGGGTTCAAATGACAGATAAAAACAACAAAATTATTACCACATCCCTTATGATTTCACTTCTCAGTGCCGGATGTAATTATTCGTTAATCCCGGTTAAACCTGTTATGACTCAGACCGAAGAGGGGCAGATGATTTCTAAATGGGAGATTTTTTATAAAAACTGAACAATCCCAGTCCCATTATAGAGGCAATCATTCCTAAAGTACCTGTAACCCTGACCATCATAGCCATAGCTTCTATATTTCTGAGACATTTCAGTTCACCACAGAGATAAACCCAGTCGTGAACCACTCCGTCTCCACCCAGAAGGGGTAGTTGTTGATAGGGGGCATCGGCCATATAAATTGATATATTGATAAAATTTTCAAAAAACCAGAATATGGTGAAGAAAAAAGCACGGTAATCTTTCTTTTTAAAAAAGTATATTGAAAAAACACAGGGCACAAAAAGCTGTCCTAAAGTTCCCCCCAGGATGTGGATAAACTCACTCCCCTGAAGAGCAAGGACAAAATGTCCTGCCTCGTGAAAAGCCAGATTTACATAGTCAATAAGGCTGTAAGGTGTTTTCTGTGTAAGATAGGGTACTGAGATAATTATCATAATAACCATTACTGTAATATTCCCGATTAACTGGTTTCTCTTTTCTATATCTTTTAGTTCCATATTACCACCTTTTCATAGTTCAACATATTTTTTTAACAGATTCTTTCTACAACAAAGAAATAATAAACCTTTCACTGCTCACGAAGGACAGAACACTGTTTTGCCCCTGTACACTTTTCATTTCACTAATCATTCAGGGAGATAAACCTGAATTATCTACGAATAAATTCGTAAGGTTCCTGCTTCGTTGACCGTGCGTGCCTTCAGGTGAAAACCTTCAGGTAGAGGCGCAATCTTCACAGGCGTTTATTCCCTGTATTCCACAGGTACTGAGTTCTTATTTAAATATATCTTTACTGATTCCTTAAAATATTATAACATAATAAACAATAATTTCGTAGTTGTAACGGAAACCAATATCCGTATAATTTAAAAGTATAGAAATTTTCGTTTTTTAGCCTTAAATGAAGCCAGATTGATAGTTATTAGAGAAAAGTTGATAGCTAAAAGCTGACTGGTGATAGCTAATAATAATTTATTAAAGGACTGGTAGTCCTAAAGAGGTAGTGATATATAGTGTTTTTTTGGCTGATTAGATAGTAAGTTTACCACTACTTCTTTAGGACTACCAAAATTATAAAGTTGAATCATGCCTTTCCCGGAATTGTTAAAACAAAGAAGGGACTTGAAAGAGCCCGGGCAGATCTTAATTATTATTCTCATAGAATTTTTAAATTTTATAGAGAAGCAAAATTAAACAGAGATATTATTGAATTAAGAAATTCAATTGTCAGTGCATCAATTATAGTCAATTCTGCAGTTCACAACAATAAATCCACAGGATGTCATTATAGAAAAGGATGAAGATATATTAGTTGGCAGTTGACAGTTGAGATTTCTATTCTGAATTCTGCTCTTTTTCTTCGATATTTTTCCCTGAAGGAGTTTTTTTATCATAATTTAAGGCTTTTCCAGAATTAGCAGGTATTAAGGACTTTAACAACCTTGCTAAAATCATGGCTTTATCTGAAAGATAAGATAGAATATTCGTGCAAGAAATGTTTTTAGTATGAAAATTGGAAGGTGCCTTTTCTTTAAGCGGTTCTGTTTCCTTAGAAGTAATTTGCTCAGGTTTATATTCAGAGGACACTGCTTTCTTCCCTGTAATCCAGGCCTCTATTTCGCCGGCAATAAGTTTTTCTGTTGAATAAGGAGGAGGAATTATTTCTTTGGAAATATCCTTTTCATTATCTTCCGGGGTAATATCTTCTTCATCAAAAGGAAGGAAAGAAGTTTTTTTACTCTTCGAAAACCCTGCTTTCTGTTCTATATTCCATTCCCAGTCTATTTCCCAGACTTTCAAAAGATTATCTCTACCGGAAGAAAGAATATAGCGACAATCTGATGAAAATCTTACATCTGTTACTTCAGCATTATGTCCTTCAATTACTCGCAGGCATTCTCCCTGTTCTGTAGACCATAGTCTTACAGTTTTATCAGAACTTCCAGAGATTATAAAACGCCCATCAGAAGAAAAATCCACTGAATTTACTTTGTCCTCATGCCCGGTAAGAGTTAAAATACTGTTATTTTGATTTATATTCCATATTTTTATAGTCTTATCATCACTTGCTGAGACAAATAAACTTTCATAAGGTGATATGGTAATATCATTAATACGAAGAGTATGTTCTCGAAAATTATTTATACACTTATTATCAGCCAGATTCCATAGTTTTAAACTGTTATCACTGCTTCCACTTATAAATTTTTTACCGTCATTAAATATGCTGATAGAGGTAACGGGTCTGCTGTGTCCTTCAAAAGTTATCAAGCACATTCCGGTTTGAATATCCCATATTTTTATAGTTGTATCGTTAACCATTCCACCACCTGTAGCGATATAATTACTATCCTGGAAAAGGGCTATACTTCCGGCCTGTACTGCTACTTCAATAGTTTTAATACAATTTCCGCTCTGTAGTTCCCAGAATTTTAATGCCTTATCATTACCTCCGGAGAGTAAATATTTTCTATCCCGAGAAATTTTTACATCAAATACCATAGCGGTATGACCAACGAAAGTCCTGACACATTTACCGGTTTGAAGAATCATTAACCTTACATTATTATCTTTTCCACAGTAAACTATCAGGTTTCCGTCTTCAGAAATATCAAATTTTTCGATTCCTTTTTCTATTTCATAAGATCTGGAAAGCCATATATTTCTGATAGAATTACGAATACATCCTTTACCTGCTTTATTAATTCCTGAGAGAGCCCTTTCATCTCTGGCATATCCCGGTACTTCCAGTGCTTTACGAAACCCCTTTATTGCCATATCATATTTTTCTTCTTCCAGATGTCTTTCTGACTGAGCAATAAGGTTCTGAAATATTTCAACATCTTTAAAAGTTTCCTCAACTGTCCTGGGCTTAACAAGCAAATATTCTTTCTGATATACAGAAGGAAAAATTTGATCACTTTTCATAGGAATATGTATATATTTAAGGGAACCATCTTTACTACCGGAAAGTAAATAACGACCATCAGGAGAAAACTTTATATCTGTTACTGATGATGTATAAGCGAAAATTGTTCTGACACATTTTCCATTTCTTATATCCCAGAATTTTATACAACCATCTCCACTTCCTGATACAATATAATGAAGGCGATTTGAAAACTGAACACACTCTACCTGAGAGGCATGACCAATAAAAGTTTTTATACACTTTTCACTTTTAATATCCCATAATTTCAATGTCTTATCTTCACTTCCTGACAGAAGGTACTGCCCATCAGAATTAAAAGATACAGTCAGTACAGAAGCAGAATGTCCATATAGTTTCTTATAGAGATCCCCTGTTTCTATATTCCATATATAAATATCATTTATCTGACTTCCTATAGCTATATATTTAGCATCCGGCGAAAATCTGACACAAAAAACAGTACCACCTTCATTATAGAAAATTTTCAAACATTCTCCTCTTCTGAAATCCCAGATTCTTGCTGTTTTATCAGCACTTGCTGATGCAATTAGCTTTCCATCCAAAGAAAAATGAATACTCCTGATAATATCCTCATGTCCATACAAAGTTCTTATACATTCACCACTTCCCTCATCCCATATTCTTATCGACCTGTCACTATTAGCAGATACTATATAATTATTACAGGGAGATATATTTGCATCCAGTACTGCACTTTTCATATATATTTCTTTTTCGAAGAACTTCCTTATAAGTTCTCCATTCTGTAAATCCCAAAGTTCAAATACACCTTCACTGCTACAGGAGATAGCTTTTTTACCGGTTGAATAGAAATCTGTACTGACTATTCTGGCATCGTATTCCTTAAGGATTTTTATCTCTCCCACTGTAAGGAGGATAAAATCGTTTTTTTCTCTATTTGAAGGTGTAACATGTTCATTTAACCTGATGGAATATTTAAATTCATATTCCATTAAACTTTCTGAGATTCTGGGGAAATAACAGGGTAAAGATATAGATTTTTTTAAATAATTAAGGGCTTCTTGTATATTTTCATTTGATGGAATATGAAAAAAGGTTGGAACAAAAATATCTATACCGGCCAGGAGCTCTCCCAGGTATAAATTTGCTCTTATTGAGTCCTGTTCTATAGCCAGCACTTCCCGAAATAAAGATATGGCTTCAGTAAATTTCCCCCTTCCTGTGAGAGAAATAGCCATATCCATTTTTATATCCTTATCATCAGGGAACATATCTAAAAGTTTATTGAATTCATTACAGCTTTCTCTGTAGTTTCCCGTATAATAAAGAGCAATAGCATAATTTCTAATATATTCTTTTTTCAGGCTGGCAATCTTAAGAAACTGTTCAAATGCTTTCAAACTCTCTTTATAGTTTCCCAGAGTATTAAGAACTATTCCTTTAAAATTCCAGAAAACAGAATTTGACTTATCCAGTTCCAGAGCCTTTGTAATCAGGGAAAGGGATATAACGGGATTACCCCATTCCAGCTCGAATATTGCTTCATAATAATAAGGCAGAGGACTGGAAGGGTTCCCTTCTTCTAAAGTTTTAAAACGAAGAAGTATATTTTCATAGGTATCCCAGGACTCATCTGCAAGTAAAATTATAAGATTAATATTGGCCCATAAAGAATTTGGATCAAGCTTGATGGCCTCTTCTAAAAATTTTCTGGCTTCCTGTTTTTTACCCAGATCAAGATACGAAAGTGCCCGGTTATTCAGATCATCTGCCTTTAATTCTGCTTCAGCTATTCTTGTCCTTTCGTATTCTTTACCGGTAATTCCTATATATATACATATAAGTTCATCCCTTATTTCTTCAAAGTTGTTGTAACGATTTACAGGATCTTTTTCAAGACATTTAAGTAATAAATTTTTCAGTTCTATTGGGATATTATCACGAAATTTCAGAGGATCAGGAGGAATATCCAGGGTATGCATCAGTTGATAGGCTATTTTTACAGGATAGGGATTATCTGCTTCCCTTATAAAGGGACGCCTTCCGCAGATCATTTCATATAACATTATCCCAAAGGAATATATATCTGATCTCCTGTCAACATTAGCAGCTTTTTTCCACTGTTCAGGTGCTATATAGGGAGGTGATCCTATAATACTACATCGTATCGCTGTATCCCATTCATAAGGGTCTATTGTAGCAGGGCGCTTTAATTTTTCTATTCCTTCTCCGGGTAATATTTTATCTTTTGTCTTTACAAGGCCAAAGTCTGTTATTTTGGCAGTGCCATCTTTCATCATTAATACATTATCCGGTTTAATATCACGATGTACCAATCCTCTGGAATGGGCATAAATTATGCCTTCACAGAATTGAATAGCTATATCCAGAATTTCTGGAATACCTCTTGAAGTTTCTTTTTTTAGCCAGTCAGAAAGAGAACCTCCATCGGCAAATTCAATAAATATCCTCGGTATACCTTCCAGTTCTCTTACATAGAAAGCTGTAGCTATATTGGGGTGTTTTCCCAGGTCAACCCAGGTTTCAGCTTCTTTTATAAAAAGAAGTTTATGTTCAGGGAGGAGAAATTTTTCCAGAGGAGATTTTACAACAAGTTTTATACCCCACTTTAAATGTTCTATAATATATATTATACCCATACCACCTTTAAGAATGTTTTCTACACGGTAAAGGTCATTTATTATATCTCCTTTACACCAGATACTTCTTCTGGAAGGTGGAACTTTGTTATTTTTTATATCTACAAGTGTCCTATCATCTTCTACAAGTGTCCTATCATCTTCTATAAGTGTCTTATCATCTTCATTTCCTGAATACTTTTTTAGCGGATCGATTTTATTTTTGTCCATAAAAATTCTCCGAAATTAGTTGTATAATATGATTATATGTAAAATATTACAATAAAACAAGAAAATATTTTAAAAATATCAGGAAAATTTATCCATTTAAGCAGGAAATAACTTAATCTTCAACGAAATTATTTTTTTCAGGCAGGTGTAAAAAATGAAAGTCATTTTAAATATAGATTACAGTTCTGGAGAAACAGAACAAATTGAATTTAATAAACATGATACCTTTGTTGTAGGCAGAGCTAAAACCAATACTCATTCACAGCTCAAAGGTGATAAATATATTTCCCGCCATCATTTTATTCTGGAAGTTAATCCTCCTGATTGTTTTCTAAAAGATCTGGGAAGTACAAATGGTACGAAAATCAATGGTGTAAAACTTGCAAAAGGAGAAATCAGAAAGCTTTTTAAAGGTGATGAGATCTATGTAGGAAGAACTACCCTGAGTATAGATATTCAGGAAGAATCATTTGATAGCACTATCTTAAAGGTTCCTGAAGTTCGATGTATAGAATGTGATAAAATTTTATTAAATGAAATGTCAGATAAAAAATCTGAAGAATTTTTAGAAATAATTTACTGTAAAGAATGTCTTGAAAAAAAAGCGAAAATATCTTTAATAAAAATAAATAAGTTATGGTTTGAAAATGCAAAAAAAGTGCTTAAACACTGGCCTAAGAAAATTGATATTCACTGTCTTGAACCACTTATAGAAAAAGAATTCACACGGGATGAATTAATAAATACTCTAAGAGATCTGAAATTTAGTGAAAAGCAAATTGAAATGATGTTAAAACATGCTGTCGATAGCATAAAAGCCATAACATGTTATGGATGTAATAAGATTATTACTGAAATGGCCAATAGAAACGGACAGGGAGAGATAATCAGAGATAACTGTGTATATTTCTGTCCTCATTGCAGACCTGAGAGAGAGGGAAATATCAGTTGTAAGAGTCTTGGAGATTATGAATTGATAAAATTATTGTCTTCAGGAGGTATGGGAGAAATTTATAAAGCCTGGCATACAATTACAGGCCGTATAGTTGTTCTTAAAAAAATATCCCCTCAGATTATAATTGATGAAAAAGCTTATAAATTATTTCAGAGAGAAATTGCAGTTATGGCCAGATTAAAACATCCCAATATAGTCCACTTATATGAACATGGAAGAATAGATAATAACTATTATTTCATAACAGAATTTATGAATGGCGGTGATGTTGGTGAGCTAATTAAAAAGAAGCTTTCTCCTCTGCCTTATGAAATGGCCTGTAATATAGTCTGTCAGATTCTTCAAGGGCTTGAATTCGCACACACTCAGAATTATATTCACCGTGATATAAAACCTGATAATATACTACTTAGTACAGCTAAAGATGGGATACAGGCTAAATTAAGTGATTTCGGTCTTGCAAAGAATTTTCAGGATGCAGGAGGATCTATGCTGACTCAGGAAAAAGAATTTATGGGTACATTACTCTTTATGCCACCTGAACAACTTCGTAATTATAGATATGTAAAACCACCTTCAGATCTCTATTCTATGGGCGTAACTCTTTATTATCTTTTAACCGGGAAATATATTTTTGAGTACCCTTCGCCTTTAGATCTATTAATGGCTTCACTGGAAGGGAAGAAAATTGACCTGAACCAGTATGAAGATCCATTGCTTATGATTTTAGGAACAGATCCTATACCGGTTGAAAAATATATACCCCATATACCAGATAGACTTGCCAGAATAGTTAATAAATCTATTATGAAAAATGAACAAGACCGTTATTTATCTGCAAGAGAATTCAGAGAAGATATAAGAAGGGCAATAGGGACATCATAGCCAATTCTATATACTATTTCGTCTTATAACTCAAACAGATAGGACATCTTCATGAAAAACATATTTCTGTCACTTTCATAGAACTCTCTTCCGTATTTGGACATACGATTATCATAACCTATGAAAAAAGAGGTTCCCGGGTTTGGCGTCCAGGTAAAGAGGAAATTAATTCCCAGTTTATCTCCGTAGGAATTAAAATCAATTATATTTCTGAAGGCCAGATCTTTTGTAAACTGATAGGTAAGGGAATTCCTGAGTATACTCACATCAAAGATTATTTCATCTGTAAGAGGATCTGTTAATTTACTACTGGAATAAGTAAAGGTATTTCTGAAATTTTCTCCGAATTTAAGGGTTAAATTCATATTATATCCTGAAGAATTACCGAGAATCAGTCTGTCAGGGTCATAGTTTACCTCACGGCCGAGATAGAACCCAAATCCTCCGGAAATAGTCTGACTGTAAGAGGAATTAAACCAGAACTCTATCTGTGAAGGATAAAAATCCGATCCTTCATATTTAAGATAACCTGTGTTGCCATAGACATCAAAACTCGTCTGGTTAGAAAGGGAGAAGTACATTCCGAAATCAGCGAGTCCTTCGGTTAATGTTCCATTATAATCATAATAAAGATCTCCATAAAACATTGGTACCCAGGTTCTGAGAAGGGTATTTTCATCGTCTGACTGAAATTCATATCCCATCCATCCACTGTAATGTTTATAACCTGTTCTGTATATAAAACCTGACTGGGCTTCAAAATCAGGATTTACAGCGGTATGAGAAAGGCCGTAAGAAAGATTTCTCCCCGAGTAATCAAAGCCCAGTTTATAGGCACCTCCTGATTTAACATAACCTTCTTCATCTCCAGTATCGGAATTCAGTCCCTGAAATGTGACAGAATACTGACCGAAATTGAGATCTCCGTCTATTCCGTAAACCCTGTTAAAAGAGTTTAAAAATTCTCTGTCAGTTAATATGAAACCTATTTCAGAATCTTTCAGTATATCTCTTTTCATTCTTACAATAGTGAAGAGGGCATTCTGATGATATCCAGGTTCATTCGGTTCATAAAGATCACCAGGTGCGGAATCGGAGGCCACTATAAGCCCCAGGGTATTTTTGCCTATTTTCCCTGTGAGTTTTGTTCCGAATTCAGGCTTTACTATCTGACGGGTATGGACTACCCTGAAAGGAGTAGAGAATATTCCCTGGCCTTCCAGAAAAAAAGGTCTTTTTTCAGGAATAAAAAGAGGAAATCTCGTATTTACATCTATCTGTGGTGCATCTGCCTCAACCTGACTGAAATCGGGATTTATTGTGGCATCAAAGGTAAGGTCCGAAGTTAATCCGACTTTAAAGTTTATACCCGGATCAACCCTGAAAGGATTTTGAACAAAATTTTTCTCCTCATCCCTTTTCCCTGTGCTCGCTGTCACGATTACTGGTATAATCTGAACAGGATGTCCTATATTTATATCTTCAAAACCATGAAACTTTCCTTCCTGTAACTGCCATGAGGGTATATCTCTTGACTGTGGCATCCAGGAAATAGTTTCCTCTTTTCTCTTTATTGTCCTTATAATCCGAAGACCCCAGGGAGTATCGAAATCGGGAGTGGGAAATTTTATACTGGTGAAAGGAAGAGATACTTCCACGATATAACCTTCATTGTCAACCTGCCCTTTTGAGGTCAGCTGAGTATCCCAGTTATAATTTCCGTTTTCTCCATCTGCCTGTATTCCCAGTGGATTAAAAGCGAAGAAGTAATAATTTCTCTGATCGTAATAAGTATCAAAATATATTGTCACAGTATCATCACCGGAGATATTGTCTCTCATCGCAAGGGTATGTCTTATCTTATCGGGTTCACTGTCACGGGCCTGAAAAGCTATATAGATATTGTCTGAATCATAACAGAGATATACATAGGTTTCTTCCGATGGTTTTGTATTATCTTCCGGCCATATCTGAAAATCAAGAGGAAGTTTAACACTTTCTTCCCAGCATTTATCATCGAGAATACCGTCTATCACGGGAGGAGTGCTTATACGGGGTATTACAAATTCTTCCGGTATCTCTCCAGCTATTACAGGTAACAGAGGCAGAAGATTTAAAATTATTATAAAAAAAACCAGATATTTCATGATTTTTTTCACCTTTTAGTATTTTATCATAGTTATATATTCCATGCAGTTTGATAACATAGTCCCTGCTTTTTAGCCCATTCACCTGGCTTCATCGCAAATTCACCTTATGATAAATTTTCTCTAAATTATAACATATTCAACACCTTTATTCAATATAAAATTATATATTTTTATATTTTATTTGATAGATTTGAAAATTTATTCCAATACCTTCAGGGAAACAGGATTACTCATCTACTGAATGAAGTATTAATCTTTAATAAAATCTCTTTCCCTTAATAAAACCAGAATCTATTTTATCTTGACTTTTTTTATATTTTAAGTATTATAAAATTGAATAAATTTATGAAATAGGAGAATTAAAGTGTATAGTAAAATTTTGTTTATTTCCGTAATAATTTTATTTTTAACCTTTCATTTCGTGAATAAATGTCCTGGAGATGAAACAACTTTTCTGGATATTACAAAATACTATCCTGAAGAACAGAAAGATAAGAATTACCTGCTTTATATAAATGGCAATCCCTTTAAAACACCTTATATAGCTGTAAAAAATCCGGAAAATGATACTGTAACCTACTATTTTCCCGGTCAAAAATTTTTAAATGCTCTGGGAGTAAAAAATAATTATGATGAAGTTAAAGGTATATTGATTATAAATAAGAAAGAATATCCCCCCTCAAAAATGGCTATCGGCCTGGATATTAAAACCGACAAAAAGATAATGTATCTGCCTTTTATAGATGTTATTAATTTTCTCAAATTACCTTTAAGAATACAGGAAAACTATGGCAGTACATCTTATTATATAAGAACAGATGGTGTTAAATCTAACTTTCAGCAGATTTACACCACTCCCACACCTCAGGAAATACCTTTATCGAGTTTTACTCCCAATATAGACCCTGATACACCCCCTGAATCTGCACCAACAGTACAGCCCGACCCTACTCGGTCAGGGCAGAAAGAAATAAAACAGAATCTGGATAATATATTTAACCCGGGCAGTATTCCCAATGCTAAATGAGCTTTGAAAAAAATAAAGTGTTTCCAGCGATGAAAAGTAAAAATTCTTCTCACCTTGTAGAAAGATGATGAGTTATATATAAGAAATATTTTTTTAGGAAACTATAATATTCTTTATTAAAGAAGTAAGAACTGGGGAAAAATCTTATGAAACAACGTGCACGTAATTCAATTGTTGATCTCCTTAATGAAGGAGAAACTTTTGATGTGAATTACGGGAAAGCAAATTTCCAGGTACATCCATGGTGGGCAAGAATTATGGTAGTTAAAAATTCTTTATAAATGAGTAAAAACTATACCCATACTAAGTACCGCAACAGGTAAAAAAGTATCCAAAAAACATATACACCTGTTCCTGTCCGGGCTCTGGAGCAAAAGATATGCCGTCAAAGGAGAAAGTTATAACTTAAATAAATATAAAACTGTATATTCTGTAATAACAGATTTCATTGTAACAGGATCATAGATTTTGCGTAAGAGTCCGGACAGGAACAGATTTGTGAGATGGATACTAACTTGCCTGTTGTGGTACTCAGTATATTTAATGAAAGGAAAACTTGTTGAATGGAACTTTTAAAGGAATTTTCAGATAGAAAATCATCTGTCATTATGGGGCAGTTAACTATAGAACAACTGAAAAAAGATTGTAACAGGCTTAATAAAGACCAGCTTGTGAGTTTCTTTCAGATAGAGAAGAGTAAAAAAGTGAAGAAGCCTGAACTTATTGACAGAATTGTCACGGAATTAACCAGAAATGAACTTGCTCTGAGACGATTCTATAAAGAGTTTGTTTCTCTTCTTGCTATGTCTCCCTATGAACTGGAACAGACCCTTGATTGTACAGGAAGGGAACGGAAGCTCTGGGCCGAGGAGGATCGTTTACCTGTTTTTGAGTACCGCACCCTCAGTAAATGGAGCAGGATTATTCGCTATCCCGTATTCGACCGATACAGAGTATATCAGATCAAACCTGAGATGATTGCAAAATGGCGTTTGGAACATAAAGAGGAAAAAGAAGTAAATAAGAAAAAAGCCATTCAGAAACGGGTAAAAACAAAACATGTCAACGAGATGATAAAAGAAGATTTCAGAGGTAAGTGGAAAAGATTACTGGTTAAATGGAGCAGTATTGATATGAGTCTGGGGGCTACATTTCAACTTGCTTACTGGACAGTCTGGCTTGTAAGATGGGCAGAAGTAAATCGGGTAAAAATGCATAGAGCCATTAAAAAATATCAGATTTATAAAACCAGGATGGAAGAAAATTACCATTATAAAAATATAGCCACCCGTC
>JAKJGF010000372.1 GCA_022704525.1 Bacillota bacterium
GTTTCCAGTATAAAGGTCCCACCTTCAAATTCCGTAGAATATACTACAGTACCAAAACCGTTAAAATAATTTCCCGAGGGAGCTTCAGAAAAGTCTATATCTATTACCCTGATTTCTCCTTCTGTCAGTGTTATATTATTTATAAATTTAACATAACCACTCACAGGGTCAAGGAGAGATAGACTGACTACTTCCTTGGAAGGTACTCTCGGAAATTCATAATATCCCGATAGATCAGTTATCGTACCTATATCATAATAGTTTCCCGGGTCCGGTCTCGTTACAGTTGCATTATCTGAAATACCTTCCGGAGGTGATGCAGGAAGTGTTTCAGGATTGTTTGTCGATACAAATAAGTGAATTCCACCGATGCCCTTTTTGGTACCATCAGAAGCAATTCTGTATACCTGACCTTTTATAGTAGATGCAGGTCCTTCAGGAACAATCTGGATTGTGCCTGTGGCAGTCTTTTCTCCTGAAGGGGTTTTGACTCTTGCCAGAACATTTCCCATACCTGTACTGGTGGCTTCAAAAAGTCCGAAGGGTGTTATAGATCCAATGTTACCTTCCATACTGTTTATAAACCATTCTACCCGGTCAGGTGGTATTTCAAAGGATTCACCACTGGAATTAAAGCCATAGACATGATAAAGGAAAAATCCTCCTACAGGTAATAACAGGTTATGAGGTTTTATTATGAGATCATTAAAATCCCCGGGAGGAGTTTCATCACCGGGTATAATGGTTTCAATAGTAACAGGGCCTAAACTGCCATGAGATGATGAACCGGTGGGGTCCAGAATTAATGTAGTGTTCTGGCCGCAACTGGTAGGTCGGGCATCTGTAAAACTGAACCATCCCCTGTTATCTGTATATGTTGTTTTACCGTCATATAATTTAACAAGGCAGTTTATAACAGGAGTATAGCCCTGAGGTGCCTGGGAAATTTCATCGATAATAATTAAACCCTCCTGTGCCTTAAGCCCTCTCAATTCTCTCTCAGAAGAGGTATCAGAAGGGCCATAGACATAACCGTTGAACTGAACTGTTGAAGCCGGAGTCTGTGTGGGATTTGGTAATACTCCTATAGTTCCTCCTCCACCACAACCGGCAATAATAATAATGAGACTCAATAAAAATAAAAGACATAGTTGTTTCATAAATTCACTCCTTTTTATATGATTTTGCAATGACTAAAACAATTTCTTCTCTCTTTATATTTCTTTATTTTACCATTGTATTTTTTTATATGCAATATACAATTTTTGTTAGTAGTCATGAGAAAAGGAATAATTAAGTTTTGTCGAATATTTATAAAGGTGAAGTGTGAAAAGTGAGAAGTGAAAATTGAAAAAGGTTGAGTTAAATACCCGACACACGTCATGCACCACGACTTTAAGGAGGACAATTATGAAGTACTTTAAAAGCATTTTTATTTTTACAGCAATAATATTACTGATAACCTTCTTTTATTCCTGTCAGAATAATACAGATAATAAAGGGCCCACTGCTAAACCGAAACTGAAAGTGGCTTTTGTTTATGTAGGCCCTGTAGGAGATGCAGGGTGGACCCTCGCTCATGATAATGCCAGAAAAGACCTGGAGAAATACCTGGGAGAGCTGGTTGAGACTGCTTCTATAGAAAGTGTTCCTGAAGGAGCTGATGCAGAGAGAATCTTTACTAAACTCTGTGAAGAAGGCTATAAACTTATTTTTGGAACCAGTTTTGGCTATATGGATGCTATGGAAAATGTAGCAAAGAGATATCCTCATGTAGTGTTTGAACACTGTTCAGGTTATAAAACTTCCACCAATCTTGGTACATATTTTGGTAAAATTGAACAGCCAAGGTATCTCTCAGGTCTTGTAGCAGGGAAAATGACAAAAAGCAATAAAATAGGTTATGTTGCCGCCCATCCTATCCCGGAAGTGATAAGAGGTATAAATGCCTTTACTCTGGGTGTAAGAAAGGTAAACCCCAGAGCCACAGTCCAGGTAGTCTGGACTTATACCTGGTATGATCCGGCAAAAGAGAAAGAAGCAGCAGAGAGTCTTCTTGATATGGGCTCAGATGTAATAGCACAGCATCAGGATACACCCGGCCCACAGCAGGCAGCAGAAGGTAAGGGCTGTTATTCCATAGGTTATAATTCCGATATGAGTTCTTTTGCCCCGAAAGCACATCTTACTTCACCTGTCTGGAACTGGTCGCCTTTTTATATGAAGACTGCCCGTGAAGTCTATGAAGATAAATGGAAAAGCTCTTCTTACTGTGGAGGTATGAAGGATGGGATTGTAGATCTGGCTCCTTTAGGTCCTATGGTACCGGAAGACGTAAAAAAACTTGTGGAAGAGAAAAAGAAGGCTTTTATGGAAGATAAAGATGATATATTTGAAGGCCCTGTTAAGGATCAAAAGGGAAAAGAAAGAATAGCTAAAGGTCAGAAACTTACTGATGAGGAAATTTTAGAAATGAACTGGTTTATCGAAGGAGTTTCCGGGGATATACCGAGTGAGAAGTGAAGACACGTGAGACGTGGGACGTGAGACGTGGGACGTGAGACGTGAGACGGGTTTTATGGTGCAGGGGTGAACCCCTGCGTTCGCCCTGGTTAAACCATCATCTATTAGCCATTGCCCATCACCA
>JAKJGF010000148.1 GCA_022704525.1 Bacillota bacterium
TTAAATAAATACAAAACTGTATATTCTGTAATAACAGATTTCATTGTAACAGGATCATAGATTTTGCGTAAGAGCCCGGACAGGGACAGACTTGTGAGATGGATACTAACTTGCCTGTTGCGGTACTAAGATTCTGAAATATTAAAAAATTCTCATAAATAATTTTTAATTTAAAAAGATTATAACAGTAAAATCGCTCACAGTAAATTATATAATAAAACAAAAAAACGCGATATAATCGCGTCTTTTTGTTAGTTACTTCATATAGATATACACCCTTTCATAACCTTTGAACTTAACAGCCTTAACAACACCCATTTTTTGAAAGTCTCTCAGGTCATGCTTTAGTATCGGTTCTGTTATACCTCTGAAGTATCTCTTTAATTGAGTCAGACTCTGAGACTCCTTTTTGATTTTTGCCAGAATTTCTAAACGTCTTTTCTCCACGTTCTGAGTGTTGATTCTGGGACCGATTAAAACTTTCATACTTATCACCTCCATGCTGTTATAGTCTTATAGACTCCATAATGCAAAATTTATTCCATAAAAAAGAAAAAATATCTATAAATAATAAAAATAACTTTAACTCAGGAATCTCTTTACTTTTATGGATTTTGATAGTAAAATTTATATATAATTTTCTGAAGATGAATAAGTTGTTTAAGAGATTTCTGGTTTTTGTAATCTTTGCTATTTCTTTAAGTGCTATGGTATGGGCTGTTGATCTGGCACCTCATTTGTACAGTATTTCTCTTGAGGTAAAGGTGGATCTTCCCTCTGAAGAAGGAAAATTTATGGGTTTTTTCTCACTTCTCGAGAGGCGTATGAGTGAGATAGGTGCTATTACTTCTCTCTCTACAGATAAAAACCGGGTGGATTTTGTACTTAATACAAGACTCTCTTCAGAAAGGATAAAATATATTCTGTCAAAATCAGGAATGTTTTCAGTGAAAGAACAGGCCAGGAAGAAAACTGATATGGAGATAAAATATGCCTACTGTGATTTTGAAGCTGACTTTTCTCCAGAGTTAAATATTACTCTTTCAAAAGAAAGTGGTGAAGCTTTTGCAAAAATAACCGAAGAGAATATAGATAAAAAACTGCCCTGTTTTCTGGATGAAGAGTTACTTTTAGAACCTGTAGTAAGGAAAAAGATATCCCATGTCAGACTCGTGTTAACATACTGTTCCGAAGATCCTGGATATTATGCCGGAGATCTGGCTGTTATCTTAAGGAATGGACCTTTAAATTCAGAGGTTTCCATTACTTAAGTGTGAAGAAATTAAATAATTAGTCTGAAATTTTACTTTAATTAATAAGGAGGTAATCTCTTATGAAAAAAATATTTTTAGTAACTTTTTTTATTTTAATCTCTTTTCTTGTTGCTCTGGCCGGTGAAGAGCAGATATTTTTATATGTGGATGCTCCAAGGGTAAAACAACTTGAACCCAATATACCTGTTGTAAATTGTCCCGATGATGATATTTTACCCCGTAACTGGCGTATGTCTGCAGAGGAGTTTAAAGTTAAAGAGGGTGATATTATTCCATCCCGTACAGGACTTGATAATTTAAATATTTCCGGCAGTGGTTCTTTTTCTACGGGGCAGTTTGCAAAAATGCGTAACGCTCTGGAAGGGAAAAAAGTAATTGTAGTGGATCTTCGTCAGGAATCCCATATTATACTTAATAATATGTGTATAAGCTGGTATAATGCATATAATAACGTAAATGATGGGAAAAACCTCTCTGAAGTGTTGAAAATTGAAGATCAACTTCTGGAAGAGATAAAGGAACAAAAAGAAGTTTTTATTGATCTTGTTACTGACAGGCCTGTTCTTTCAGACTCATCTACCTGGACAATTCTTAAGATTCCCGTACAGGTTGAAAGTATTATGACAGAAGAAGAACTTCTAAACACATATAATTACGGGTACCTTCGAATCCCTGTAACAGATCATCGCGGGCCTCATGCCGAGCATGTAGATGCTTTTATTGATTTTTATCGCAATCTTTCTTCCGATACCTGGCTACATTTTCACTGCAAGGCCGGTATAGGACGAACCACTACTTTTATGGTTATCTACGATATGATGCGTAACTATGATAAAGTAAGTGCAGAAGATATTATCCGTCGCCAGCATATTCTGGGGGGACTGGATTTAATGGAAACAGAATATAAAGATCCCTTGAAAAAGGCATGGGCAGAAGATAGAAAAAAATTTGTTTTTGATTTTTATGAGTACTGCCGGCAGAAGGGGCCCGATTATAAGATGTCCTGGAGTGAATGGATTATTTTAAAGTCCCCTGAAGACCGGTAAGATAAAATATTTACGATCCCCGGGGAGTTGAAGATATTGTATAAAAAAATTGATTCTGGGATTTTACAGGAACTTGAACATATTGTGGGAAAGAAAAACCTTATTACAGAGAGAGAAAATATGGAAGATTACGGTCATGATGAAATTGCTCTCTCTCATATGAGGAATTATCCGGAGGTCGTTTTAAGACCTTCCACTTCGAAGGAGATATCGGAAATTCTTAAACTGGCCAATAAACATCTCATCCCTGTTGTTGCCAGAGGGGGAGGAACAGGGCTTGCAGGAGGATGTGTTCCTGTTTTTGGCGGTATTGTAATCAGTCTGGAAAAAATGAATAAATTTTTGGAATTAGATGAAGAAAATCTTATGGCCACAATGGAAGCGGGAGTTACTCTTATGAAGTTTCATCAGACTTTACAGGAAAAAAATCTTTTCTTCCCCCCCCATCCGGGGGAAGAAAGTGCTACCATAGGTGGTATAATCTCTACCAATGCAGGTGGAGCAAGGGCTGTAAAATACGGAACAGTAAGGAATTTTGTGAGATCTATTGAAGTGGTTCTACCTCAGGGAGATATTGTTAAACTGGGAGGTAAACTCCTTAAAGACAGTTCCGGATATAATCTCCTCCATTTAATGATAGGTTCTGAAGGAACACTGGGGATTGTAACTAAAGGCACCTTCAGTATTATGCCCATACCGAAA
This sequence comes from Bacillota bacterium, assembly GCA_022704525.1. GTDB lineage: Bacteria > Vulcanimicrobiota > SpSt-956 > SpSt-956 > JAKJGF01 > JAKJGF01. The sequence goes on from JAKJGF010000148.1 coordinate 3,023, forward strand.
GCTTCTCTTACACTTATTATACCATTTGATGATGTATCAGGGGCCCTTAAAAGTGTTCCCCATATACTGTGTTCCGGTATATTACCACTTTCAATCGAATTTGTAAGTAGTGAGCTTATTATCATGACAAAGGAGTTTCTTAAAAAGAGCTGGCCTGTGCAGGTGGGAAATGTTTATCTTCTTATTATTTTAGAAGGAGAAGATATGGAAGAAGTTGAGAAGGCAAGTATGAAAGTTTCAGAAGTCTGTCTTTCTCATAAAGCCATAGATGTTTTCGTTGCTGAAAGCAGGGATAAACAGGATGAGATTCTGGAAATCAGAAGCAAAATCTATGAAGCACTCAAATCAAAAACTGTGGAAGCCATTGATATAGTTTTGCCCAGGAATCAGATTGAACCTCATCTTAAAAGACTTTCGGAAATTGAAAAAGAAGCAGATATGTGGCTTCCCACCTTTGGACATGCTGCAGATGGAAATCTTCATACTCATATATCAAAGTTTAATCTGAAGGGAGAATATATTGAGGACTGGGAGAAAAAGTATGAAGATGTAAGAAGAGCTATTCACGATGATGCTATAGAGAGAGGAGGGAAGATCTCCGGTGAACATGGTATAGGCTTTGCTAAAAAGGAATATTTGGAGATTTTTACTGATAAGTCTTTATTGCAACTTATGAAGGGCATAAAGAGAACCTTTGACCCGAATAATATCTTAAATCCCGGTAAGATTTTTGATCTGACTCAAGAGAAATACTAATATCATTACATTCTTTTTTTTCCCTTATCTTTTAGATTTTTATCTAAAAGATAAGGTTTTTTTCTTTTATATTCACTGAAGGAGTTTTTCCCCTCACGTTGAACACGTTGAACATGGAACATGCCTCCAATCCCTTCTTCCCCTGAGCTTCTGCTGTGGGGCTTTCCCCCTTCGTAAGCAGGAATAGTGAAGAAATTTTCTGAAATTATATTCTAGATAGGAAGTTTAACGAAAATCAGAGAATATTAATTTTATAAAAAAAGTTATCTTATTTTGGAAAATTTTGCTTTTTAGAACCGGTAGCTATGCTGGATTAGGTTTGTATTTAGAATTTTTCCTGAACTTATTGATTTTTAATTTGCCTGAGGCTTTTTTCTCGATCTGATTTATATTATAATATTAATTATTAAAGATTTTTTTAAATGGAGTTAAAAAAATGAATAATAAAGAGATTTCCGTAAGAGAACCTCTCGGTAATATTATATCATGTCCTGAAGAACTTATAAGTGTTTATGTAGTGGAAGATCATATCTGGGCAGGAAGTAAAGATCCTGAAAAATCAAGAAAAGCAAAACAAAAACGACTGGGAGAAATAAATACAGTAGAAGAATATTTTATAGAACCGGCAAGACCGATTCTGAAGGATATTTTTCGTCATCTTTCAACTCCCTATGAATCGTCCAGAAGAGGTAAACCCATAGGACAGGGTTACTGGATACATGGCAGATTTGGTTCAGGCAAATCTCATCTTTTATCATTTATAGGTGCCCTGAGTCTTGGTCAGAAAGAGCTATGGGATACAGTGGATAAAGAATACAGAGGCAAACAAGAAAGCCTTTATCAATTTTATGAGGGAATGAAAACTTATCGTAAAGACAGAGGCATATTTGTTATAGCCAGGACATTTCATAGCCAGAATAGTGATAAAGAAAGAACTCTTCTGGAATATCTTATAGAAACAGTAAAAGATCAGTATTTTGCAGAAACAGGAGAAAATATTCTCCTTTACCCTGCAGAACTTTTATCCAACTGGTTTATAGAGAATGAACTAAAACTACTGGGAGAAGATTTAGAAAAGTTTCTGAAAGACCCCCGGGAATTTGATAAGAAAGAACAATGGACATTAGAAGAGTTTTTGAAAAAAAATCAGAACCAGAGTAACTGGCAGGATATGAAGGAATGCGGCAAACGTCTCTGGGGTTATTATGAAAAAATAAGAGGTGGAGTTCCTCAGAATATTATCCCCCGGGATCCTGAGTCAGTAATTAAACATATGGTGGAAAGACTTATGGAAAAAGGTTATGATGGAATCCTTTTTATTCTGGATGATATATTACTTTTTATGGAAAAGAGAAGTGATTATCAGAGAGCAGCAGATGAAAAAACCCTTAATGTTCTTTCCCATCGTCTTGTTCATTACCATAATCTTCCTGTATGGACAATCTGTGCCGCCCATAAGCTTATAGAGTTCTCCATAGGAGAGGAGAATATTATAGGAAAGGAACGATTAAAGCCTGTACCCATCCTGCGCACTGAGGAAAGCTATAATGATATGGTTCTTATGAAAATAAGACAGATAAAAAACTCAGACTTAATAGAGCCTTACTGGGAAGATTACAGACGTGGTTTTACATGGCCAGAGATTGCCGGTAAAAGCAGATTTGAAAATTATTTTCCTTTTCATCCGGACGTAATTGAGATTATGAAATATCTCTCCTCTAATCTTGCTACAATAAGATCTGGTCTGGACATATTGCATCAGATATTAAAAACACATATAAAAAAGAAATCCAATGAAATGATTGCTGTGTGGCGTATCTTTGAGGAATTACTCTTATATGGCCAGGAACCATCAGTGACAACAGAGATTATTGCCTGTATAAGAACTATATGGCATGATGAATGGAAATCCTTTGAAAGAGCAGAGAAACATATAAATAGTGCTACCGGTGGTTATTTAAAGCTTTATAACAACCGATGTATAAAGATTCTACAAAGCTTCTTTTTATATAATGTAGCTGAAATAGCTTCAGAAGGTCTTATATCTGAAGATATCATGAATTGTGTTATGGAATGGAGAGATCATGAAAAGCTTCAGAAATCTGATATAAGAGACAATCAGAATCATTATGAAATACTTATAGATAAAATTAGATATGAGATCCCTCAGATTAATAAAGTTAATGAGAGGTATCTGTTTAATCCTTCTGCTGTGAGACTTGAACCAATGGAAGTATACAGTAAAGTATTGGACGAAGTAAAGAAAAGTGAGATAATGCAAAGAAAAGCATGGGAATATCTTCTCTGTCTGGGTGAATGGAAGAGTTTTTCAAATATAGTATTTTTTGAGCTTTTTCAGAATAATCAGTCTATATTCAATAAATTTGCACCATCAGGTCAGGAAGATGTTTCCATAATCTGGCATGGAAGGAAAATTCATGGGAGAATATTTATGAGAGATCTCCCTGATATTTATAACAGAAATGAGAATCTTCCTTCTCTGGATACATTTTCTTCCGGTCTTGATTTTTTTGTATTTATAAGTTCTGCTCCCTGTGAACAAATGCTAAAAAAATTGGCTTCTACTACAAAGGACCCGAGGATAATCTTCTGGTCTCCTGCAGAACTTACACCCTCTCAGAGAGAACTTTTTATGAATTTTGCTATTTACTGTAGAATACTTGAAGAGTATCAGGAAAAAGATACAGAAGAAGCCCGGGAAATAATTAACTGGGTACAGGATTGTTTGAAAAAGTCCACAGGTCTAATATATATTGTTCCTGACGCTTATTCCGGGGGAAAGATTTTATCACTCAATCATTCCAGTATTAATATTACATGGTATGGTCAGATTTTAGAGATTCTAACTCCTGTAATTACACTTGTTCTTGATTCGGTTTATAAGAGTAAAGAACTGGACTTTAAAGATACTACACCATTTGATAGTATTGAAGCAATTAATGTTATAAATGGGATAGTCAAAACAGGTGAATTAGATATAAAAAAGGATGATAATCTTGCTTTACAGAATTATGCTTATTCCCTGGGTATTATGAAAAAAAGGAATAATAAAAAATTTGATATTTCCGGAAATGAATTTATAGATGCAATAGATGAATGGATTGAGAAAACCCTGCAACAGTTTAGAAAGCTTTACATATCTGTAGATATGATATATAAAAATTTTACAGGCCTCAGTGTACCTGGCGGTTTGGATTATGGCCTTTCCTGGAAAATAAATTACGGACTTCCCCGGAGAATAATACAGTTATATCTTCTCTGTCTTGTGAGAGAATGTAAGATAAAAATAAGTCTTAAAGGAAGTAAACTTCCTTTTGAATATATAGAACGGGCAAATATGGGGAGTATTGACTTTAATACCTCGATACTTGAGTCTTTTGATAGTATTTATCCTGTCAAATCTCCTGAAGGCTGGCATATACTTGCTCCATTTGCAGCAGTTCTTTTTAAAGATACTTCCTTGATATCACTTAAAGAAGAAGTTTATATTAAATCTGCTATAAAGAAATTCCTGGATTACAGAAAATCAAATTACCCTGTAGTTAAAAACCTTTCTGAAGCTATGAATGACCTCTTTACCTTTATAAAAATGGAAAATACCAGTAAAAAAACGATTGATTTGTGGTTGCAATTCCTTTTTTCTCCGATTGATAGAACTGACATCGGATCTTCTCTGAGAAATATTCTGGAGAAAACCTTCGCATATCAGGTATATTCATCAGAGTATGTAAGACAGGAAGAACTGAATGATTTTAGAGCTAAGTTTCAGGAAATTGAAAAAGCCATGAGTTTCTGTCTTCACAGGGAAAAAATAAAAACCATTTATGAATATTGCAACCTTCCTATGGAAGAACAGGAACTTGCAGAAATCAAAGAAAATATTTCTGCACTGAGAGAAAAATTTGAGAATATTGGCAGTTATATGGAAAATGAATCCAGATTATTATTTGAATTGCTTAATCCCGGAGGGGAAGTAATCAGGCATTATATAGCAAGATATCTTAAGACCTATGGGAAAGTAGCAAAAATTGCAGCTCAGGCAAGAGAAAGAATTTCAAGGATAGAAAGAGGCAAAAACTATAAAGCTCTTCAGTCCCTGTGTTCTGTAGAGCAACTCGGCGGAAATATAAGGTCTGTAAGAAAGCAGATTAAAGATATAAATAATAAAATTTTTTACTGTCCTTTATCGAGACAGGAGATTGAATTGAAACTGAATAAATCTCCCTATATAAAAGAAACCTCTTTATCTCTTGTAAATGCAAATGAGCTGATTGCAACTGCTAATAAATCAATGGAAGAAGCAGAACATCTTGTAAGAAAACGCTTAAGAGAAAAAGCTCTTCTTTTAGTTTCCGGAACTCTGAGAGATCAACTGAAAGAGGGACGTGATGAAAAGATAATAAAAAAAGCCCTCTCTCTTAAAGATGAAGATTCTATTCTGGAGTTTTTTATAGAGAACCTGAGTGCCAGCCCGGAATTAATTGATATATTTAAGAAATATCTGGTAAAGATACAGATAAAGAAGATTAAACTTTCAGATTTTGTTCCTTCCAGAAAAACAATAAAAACCCGGGAAATAAATGAAATAGTTGAAGAATTCAGGAATTTTATAGAAGAAGCAATAAAGACAGATTCAACAGATGAAGTACATATAGTGGAATTTGAGTAGAGGGTACTAATTTATTTAAACATTATCTACCATATTTCGAAAATATCGACAGTTTTCTGTAAGATTATCACTATGTCTGAACAATCCGCCTCCTACCAGATAAATTACATCTGTTCCGTAAAATTTAAACATGTCAGGTATATTTTCGAAGGTCATTCCCCCGCCGGGACAGGGAAATATGTTTTTTATATGTCCCATAGGAACAGAACAGCCCAGAATAATATTTTTACATTCTTCCCTGGAAGAAGAGAAACGTCCTCCGAAATTCGGATAAATAGTGACATCTGCTCCTGCAAGTCTGACAATCTGGCCGAATAATGCATAATGAGAAATCCCGCTTCTGCTTAAAACAAAACTTCCCTGAAAAGCAGGATGACTGAGAAGAGGAAGGGAAATGAAGTCATCCTCTGCAAGGTTTTTCATAGTGTCAAATCCTGTTAGAGACGGAGAAATAAGTAATCCTCCCGCACCTGCTTCTTTAGCAAGGTTTACTCTTTTTTCTATTTCCCTCAGAGGAGAAGTAATATTCGGCACATAAATAGATTTTAAACCTGTTTCCTTATTTGCTTTAGCTACAGCTTTGGAACAGAGTTTTACTCTTTCTTCAAAAGGAGAAAAAGGCTGATTTGTAAGGCCATGATCATCTTTTATAATATCAATTCCTCCCAGGGCAAATTGATAGGCAAGTCCGTAAAGGTTCTTAGAAGAAAGACCCATTGGTTTAAGGGTAGTGCATAAAAGAGGACGTTTCGGTATGGAGAGTACTTTCCTTAACCCTTCAATTCCGAAACGGGGACCTCTGAAGAATTTAAGTAAACCTTCCGGTAATTCAAAGGATTCTAGCTGAATGCCCGGCTTAAAACTGATATTTCCGAACAATACATTCAGAAACTGTGTGAATTCAAAGGCTGAAGTTTCCACAGGAAATTCTATAAGTGTTTTAAAGATTCCCTCTGCAGATTTTTCAAAGGATTTTATTTTTCCTGCAACAGTATTCCTTAATTTTTCCGGCAGAAGATCAGGGGGGAATTCCACAGTTTGCTCAAGACATATATCCTCTGCTTTAAGAAGTGCTTCCTTCTCGTCACCGCTAAGACTGTAAGTTACGGAAAAACACTCCCCTGAAACAGGGAAATCACTTATATTATATTTAATCATTTAAAGTGCCTCTGCTTTCGCTTTACTGTGAACGGGAGCAAGATATATTTTTCCGAGTTCTTCCTCTGTTATTTTTAAAGATATATTCATCATTTTTTCCACTGCCTTTATAAGACTCATGGCATCTATTTCATATTCTTTCATAAGATAGGCTTTACTAGCCCCGTGAGCAAAGGTGTCTTTAAGACCCAGTTTTAAGAGTTTTTTTCCCAGACCATATTCGGCAATCTTTTCTGCTATTATAGTGCCAAGGCCTCCTGTAATTGAGTGGTTTTCCATAGTAATAACACCGTATTTTGCACTGTTTATGGCTTCCAGAACAGATAAATCATTCCAGGGTTTAAGAGTAGAAATATGCATATGCTGAATGGAAAGTCCCTGTTTTTTTAAAGCCTCTGTAGCTCTCATGGCTTCTTCCGTGCATATACCACCTGAGAGAACAGTAATATCATTACCTGTAGAGATGGTTCTTGATTGATTTAAGATCATAGGCGTATTAAAAATGCGTGGAATTTCTCCTCTTAACATTCTTATATAAACAGGTCCTTTAACAGTATGGGCTACATCCAGAACTGACATTACATCGGTGGCATCTCCGCACTCCAATATGGTCATATTGGGAAGTGATCTCATAACTGAAATATCTTCAATTGCCTGGTGTGTGGCTCCTCCCGGTGTCATTATACCCGGCAAAAAGCCGAACATCCTTACAGGCAGATTGGGATAGGCCACGGACATTGCAATCTGATCATAGGCACGGCGGTAGAGAAAAACGGCAAAGGTATGAACAAAGGGGTAAAAGCCTTCTCTCGCCATACCGCCGGCAAAACTCATCATATTCTGTTCTGCTATACCCATGGAAAAAAAACGCTCAGGGTAAGTATCCCGAAATAAATCAATCTCCGTTGAGGCAGTAAGATCTGCCGAGAGAACGATTACTTCAGGCCTGTTTTTTGCCCATTCTACAAGGTTTTTTGCGTGAACTTTTGATAGTATTTCCATTGGTTTGTGAAAGAAATTCTCTATATCTTTCTCTTTCTTCTTCAGTGTTAAATCTCAGATAGTGAAATTTAGGGTATCTTGATTTTAATAATGGTATATCCTTCCAGGGACAGGTATCACAGAGTATTACTGTGGCTCTGCCGTCAGACGGAATTTCTCCATATGATACCAGAGCTTCAATATTATGGCCATCTATACGATAAACCCTCATGCCGAAAGCTTCCAGTCTTTTTTCGAGGGGTTCAATATTCATTACATCAGTCATTTTTCCATCACACTGAAAACCGTTTATATCTACATAAATAATAATATTAAGGAGTTTATAAAATGATATGGTCTGAATTGCTTCCCACACCTGGCCTATCTGGAATTCACCGTCTGACATAAATATAAATATCCGCCCTGTTTCTCCATGTAATTTACGTGCCATAGCTATTCCCGCCGCCTGACTTATGCCCTGCCCCAGAGAACCGCTCATTACTTCCATGCCCGGCGAATGTTCTGCACCGATCATTTCAACGACACTTCCGTTTTTATTGAAATCTTCAAGGCCATCGGGATCCATTCTTCCTGTTTCAATAAGTGTTGCATAGAGTACAAGAGAATACTGCGATGGGGAAAGGAAGAAACGATCAAGGTCTTTATCTTTCGGCCCATTATAATCTGCTCCTGTAAAATACCCGGAATTATGAGGGCCGGGAACGCCGGGAAATGATGAAGGAGTAATTGGAGAGGGAACAGAACCAAGACGCATAACCTTTAAATAAAGACTTGCAAAGATTTCCGCAGAAGAACAGGCCTGACTGAGATAGCCGCCGTTATTTTTAATCGTATGTTCAAGAACACGGCATCTTATTCCACGGGCCGCTCTTTTTATAGAACTGTGCCAGAAAACCTCGTCTCCTTGTGGGCGAGGATGAATGGCACACCTGTTTTCAAAAATATTCAAAAGCAAAACCTCTCTGATATTTGACTAAAGAAACTTTAGAAACTGTTATATTCAGGATATTCCCTTCTCTGTCAGAAAGTCTGATCCTTTTTCCGTAATTAAACACACCTTTAACAGTATAAAGTCTGTTATTAAATTTTACAATATCCTGTGGCTGATAAGAATATCTTTCTTTCCTTATAGAAGGTTTAAAGCCTTTTCTGTTTAACTTTAAAGCTCTTCCGGACTGTTCACTTTTTAAAGAAGACTTCCTTATATTTCAGTTCCACCCCTGAAAAAAGTAGAATAATTTTTGATTTTATAATATCACAGGTTTTTAGAAGCATCAAGATTTTTGAGTGTTTTTTAAAAAATTATTCTAAAAATGATTATATTTTGTTTATTTTTTTTCATTACTTTTTGTAATTGATAATGTGCTGAGTGATGTGAGGGAATATAGCTCATTACGGTTTAGAATTTAAATAATTCGTGATGCGTAATGAGTTAAGCTCACGCATCACGCATCACGCTTTACGCATTACGAAGTTCTTAATTATGGATTGTTATGAAATTAACTATAATGTTAGATTTAAATTTTATTATTTTTAAACTTAAAAAGCAAAGTGTAATTTCTAAGTACCGCAACAGGTAAAAAAGTATCCAAAAAATATATACACCTGTCCCTGCCCGGGCTCTGGAGCAAAAGATATGCCGTCAAAGGAGAAAGTTATAACTTAAATAAATACAAAACTGTATATTCTGTAATAACAGATT
>JAKJGF010000149.1 GCA_022704525.1 Bacillota bacterium
GTGCTATTTATTTTTTTCTTTCCCGGTGCCTGGGAGTGTCTGGTTACTTATAATTCTGCATACAGGCCTGTAGGATTTCCCTTTAAAAAAAAATTATATGATTTTATCGTTGTATTTAAAGCTTCACCCTGGCTCTTTATCCTTGGCTATACATGTTCTATACTTCCTTATAATAAACTGTCTCTTTCATTGAGTTTTGCAAATTTTATAGGACTTTTACTCACAGTATTATTACCAAAATCCTTTTATCCTCATTATTATGCCATACTGGGACCAACTCTGTCCATCTCCTCAGGTCTTATAGTAGCAAGACTAATTAGTAATATAAAAATCAAGAAATTAGTTAAATTTGTAATAATAATATTAATTTTATATTGCTATTTCTTTCAGTTCAGACCATATCTTTCAAAGATCTTCTTCTACCAGAAAAATGAAGCTTATTATGAGTTAATCTCCGAATTGCAGAAATATAAAGGGAAAACCCTTCTTACCATACAGCCTATTTATGCCCTTGACTCAGGTCTGGACATAACTTTTTACAGATATGTTGTTGCTCCGAGATTTTTATATGCTCTTGAATATCCACACTTTTTATCTCTGGTTAAATATGATGAAATGATAAATAAAAAAGCAGATCTAATCCTCTGGGAATATCGTATTAATTTCTGCGCAGATCCAAAAACAAAAGAATATATAATTAAAAACTTCATTCCTGTCTGGGGAAATGATGAAGGTGTAATTCTTCTAAACCCTGCAAAAAAAGAATAAAGGTCAGAAAGTTTACATTTTGTTAACAATTTTTTTAAGTTTTTTTTTAAAAAAAAAGTATAATTATAATAATAAAAGAGGGAGACTTAAATAACGGATAAAGAAAGGAGTAATTTATGGAAATAAGCCAGAATAAAAGTCTTTATACATTGTCCACTTCAAGAGGACGCAAAGATATTCTTCCAGAAAGGAATAATATTGCCCGGGATATAGATACAAATAAAAATTTTAATCTCACTGATGGAGAGATAAAAGATTACCTTATAAAAGAGAATATCTTAAAAGATCCATCTATGTATGATGGAGATGAGAAAAAAATCATAAGTGTCTTTAAAGAATCTCTTCAGAGTAAAACCTTATCTGAAAGAAGTGCATACCACTCCTATGATGAAGTAATAAAAGAATTAAAAGAACTGGAAGCGAAATATCCCAATCTTGCCCAGACTGTTTCTCTGGGGAAAACTGCTGAAGGCAGAGAAGTTATGGCTCTCAAGATAAGTAAAGATGTTAAATCTGATACAGGAAATAAAATAGGCTTTCTTGTTACAGGCACCCATCATGCCAGGGAGTGGATGGCCCTTGAAGCCCCTCTGAATATAGCGAAAGAACTGGTTATAAATTATGAAGGCAACGAGAATGTCAAAAAAAGGGTTGATAATGCTGAAATATGGATTGTTCCTCTGGTAAATCCTGATGGTTATGAATATAGCAGAAATGAGTATGCCTTCTGGAGAAAAAATCGTCAACCCATACACAAAGATGATATTCCGCCACAGATAGCCGGAACTTTAAAGCCCGATCCAAATGGCATTGTCGCTTATGGAGTAGATCCTAACAGAAATTACTATGATGGAAAGGCAGAACATTTTGAATTTTACAGGCCTCCAGGAGATACACCGGAAAGTACCCAGGATGATATGGGTGGGGGATGGTGGTTTTCTACTGTAAGTGATAACCCCAGAGCTGATACATACAGAGGGCCTCAAGGAGCTTCAGAAAAAGAAATAAAGGCTATGCTGAATTTCTGGCTGAATAAGCAAAATATAAAAGGTATCGTGAACCATCATAGTTATGGTCAAAAAATAATGTATCCCTATGGTTCAAAAGAAGAAGTTGTTCCAAATAAAGAGGTTTATATGGAAATAGGCAAAAAAATGCAAGAAGCTATGAAGGGACAGAAATACTCTCTCATACAATCTTCTGAGCTTTATCCTGCTTCTGGAGATCCTGATGATGTAGCCCAGTTAAATGATAAACTTTCTTTTACAATAGAGATAGGCACAGCTTTCCATGAAAAAGAATCCCAGATAGAACCTATAAGTAAGGATGTCTATAATATGAATATGGCCTTTCTGGACTGGCTTGTAGAACATAAAGATACATTGATGGCGGAAAAAACTGAAAAAAAGAATCCTTATAATATGCCTGATAATATTGATATTTAAAGAGTGAAAAGCAAGAAGTAATACCTTTCACCTCTCACCTTTCACAAACATATGGATAGAATACAATTACTCAATCTCAACTCAAAAGAGTATGAACATCTCTTTGATAAAACGGCTCTGAGTGCTCTTCAGGCAACGCCGGGACTGGGAACTTTAATAAAAAAAGTAAACCAGTACGGTCTTGATAAAATGCTCCGGATTCATTATACAGGAAGTTATCTAAAACTGAATTCAAGAACCTTTCCAGCAATTGATAATATTATTAAAGAAGCCTGTTATATACTTGGTATAACAGAGATACCGGATCTATACTTTCAGCCAAGAGCTGCCATAAATGCCTTTACCACCTGTGTAGAAAAACCTATGATCATTATTACTGACGGGTGTATTAATTTACTCTCAGAAGAAGAGTTACTTTTTGTCCTGGGCCATGAATTAGGACATATTAAAAGTGAACATCTGATATATCAACAACTTGCATCAGTAGTTCCAATTCTAGCTGACATCATAGGAACCGCTACCCTGGGTATAGGTAAATTACTCTCAGGAGGACTTGAAATTGCCCTCTTAAGATGGCAGCGTATGTCAGAATTTACAGCAGACAGAGCAGGACTTCTCGTCTGCCAGGATGTAGATATAGCCACTAAATATTTTATCAAAGTGGCAGGAGCACCGAAAAAGTACTTTGAGTCAATAAGTGTGGAAGATTTCATGGAACAGACAAAAGAATTTGAAGGTTATGATTTTGGCACTCTCGATAAATTAGCAAAACTCATGTGTTCTGCTTTTCAGAGTGAACCATGGGTAGTTATGAGAGCTGCAGAATTATATAAGTGGGTAAATACAGGTGACTTCGAAAAAATATTAAACAGGGAACTCCTGAGCGGTAAAAATCATGAATTGAGTTTCTGTCCCTATTGCGGATTTAACCTCCAGGGTAATGAAATAAATTGCGGAGGATGCAATAAGAAGATTTAAAGTGAACTGAAAATTTATAACATATTAAAAGCAAGCAGTTTAAGTTCTGTCATTTCTTCAATGGCATAACGGAGGCCTTCCCTGCCAAATCCGGAATCCTTTACTCCTCCGTAAGGCATATGATCAACCCTGAATGTAGGGATATCATTTATAATGACTCCACCTACTTCTATATTCTCAAAGGCATAGACTATTCTCTTTATATCATTGGTAAAAATCCCGCACTGAAGTCCATAAGGACTATCATCTACCAGTGAAACTGCTTCTTCAAAGGTATCATAGGAAGAAATACATACAACAGGAGCAAAGGCTTCTTCACAGTAAATCTTCATAGCAGGTTCTACATTGATAATTACTGAAGGTTCCAGAAGATTTCCATCGAAATGACCTCCCAGAAGTATTCCTGCTCCTCCATCAACTGCTTCTCTAAGAAATTCTTTTGTTTTTTCTACAGCAGCAGGATTAATCATGGGCCCTATGTCTGTATCCTCTTCTAGAGGATCACCAATTTTCAAAGATTTTGTATATTCTAAAAACTTATCAAGAAAAGAGTCATAAATTCTATTCTGAATATAAATTCTCTGGACTGATATACATATCTGACCTGCAAAGGAAAAACTTCCCAGGACACATCTCTTTACTGCCATGTCCAGATTTGTATCATCATGGACTATGACTCCTGCATTTCCACCCAGTTCCAGGATTACCTGTTTTTTAGAGGCCAGCCTTTTCAGATGCCAGCCGACAGCAGGACTGCCTGTGAAAGAAAGAATCTTTATTCTTTCATCTGTTGCCAGCTTTTCTGCTAACTCTGAAGGACAGGCAAGAGCATTTACCCCACCGGAAGGCCAGTCTGTTTCTGCCAGTATACCGGCCAGTTTTAAAGCAGTCATAGGGGTTGTAGAAGATGGCTTTATAATTACTGAATTACCTGAGGCAATGGACGGAGCAACCTTATGGGCTACCAGATTAAGAGGAAAATTAAAAGGTGAAATAGCGGCTACGGGACCTCTCGGAAATCTCTTTGTTATACCGAATCGTCCTACTGAAGATGGTAAAAGATCAAGAGGAACATATTCTCCTCCAATTCTCGATACTTCCTCGGAAGCTATTGTGAAGGTATTTATACCTCTATCAACCTCAAGACGGGCATCTTTTACAGGTTTTCCAGCCTCTAAAGATATAATCTTTGCAAAATCTTCTCTTTCTTCCTTTATTCTTTTTGCTATGTATTTTAAAACCTCAGATCGAAGATAAGAGGGAGTTTTTTTTGTAAGACTGAAGGCTTTATGAGAAGAATTTATTGCTTCTTCCATATCTTTTTCTCCTGCTTTTGAAACTCTTCCTATTACTTCACCATTATAAGGATTTAATACATCCATTTTATCAGAAGAAGAAAGCCATTTACCACCTGTAAACATATTAAATTCTCTCATATATAAATCTCCTTTCTATAATCAATGATTTGAAGGTTTTACATCTGTAGTAAGAATTGTATTTTCAAAGATATCCTCTCCACTGGAATCTGTCCCCACCTTAACTCTGGACTCTACAAAAATATGCACTATAGGAAGACTGTAATCAATTAAAGTAGGATTATACATATTAAATTCTATTTTATGAATTTCTCTGGCTATTTTTCTATCATCTGTAATGCTTCCAGTAGCAACACTATAAGAGGGGGGGCAATTGAGAGGATATGAAGGAGTGAGGAAATCTTCCAGTATATCTTCAGGAACAGATTCGGGATATAGTCGGTTATCTGGATGATCTGATACCTGTATAACCCTTCTAAAAACCTCCTTCTGACCCATTTTTTTAAAATAAACTACATATCTGTTCCACTGCAGTTTACCACCTACCATAGAAGTACTTCCAGAGGCATCATCATTGCTTCTGGAGGTAGGGAAACAGATGGCATCCCATAGCTCACCGGGTTCTCCACCGTTAAATTCACTTTTCTTAATACTGATACCGGGATGATAACTTTCATTTAATTCTCTGCATAATCTATCAATTGAAAGTTGTGCTTCCTGCTGTGCCGTCAATCTGTGTCTTGACTTATGAAAGGCCTTTATACCCTGAACACATATAACACCTATAACAGAAAGGAATAAACCGAACAATGCAGTAAAAACTAATACTTCTATCATTGTTATAGCCTTATACGTTCTAAGTCTCAAAGAGTGCATATTTTTTAATACAACTCCTCCCAGGCATATATTGTAAGTAATGGTTTAATAACAACTTTTCCGCTTCTGGCCTCAAAATATTCCGGATAAAGAATTATGGAAGAACCTCCTCTGCAATCTACATTTCCCCCATGACCGGTTGGAGATACAGAAGTCCTCCTTGCTATAACACAACCCACTATATGAATAGGATACCAGCCAGTGTCATAAGCGTCTAGAGTGAGAGTTCCATGGGTAAAAATAACTGCCTGCAGAAAAGTATCATTGGCATTTGTATAAAGAGTGGGATTTCTTTTAAATGTCTCCCATATTTTAATATTGCCATCAAAAGTTGCCCAGTCAACAGCATATTTACTATATGGATGAGAAAACCATTTTGAAATCTCAGGAGGAATAGGGGTAAGACCCATTTCAGTCAATTTGTCATTGGCATAACCTTCAAGAATCTGCCTACCTGTAAATCCAGATATATTTACAAGGGGTGGAGCACCGGAACCCGATTCGTACCAGAGCCTTGCTTCAGGAGCATCAACCTCTGAAAGGCCCAGCATATTAAAGGTACTTATAATTTTTTCAGGATCAAGGGGCATATGCAAAAAGAAGTTATTAATTTCCTGTGTCCATATCCAGCTATAATTAATACCGCTAATCCTTATATCACCATCTGTAAATATAGCAAGTCCTTTTTTGTTTTTAGTATCTATACTTTTATTTGTCAGTTTATTTATTTTTAAAGACAGGCCATAGTTATCAGGATTACCGTTAGGATCATCAATATATCCTGCCACATAAAGATTTCCTGTTGATTTATTATCCAGATTATCATCTATAGTCAATATACCATTTACAAATAAACTGGCATTCTGCTGTATTGTAAGAATTCCGTCAAAACTCGTATCACTTTGAATATGAAGACTGCCATTTACAAATGTATCCTGATTAATAATCAAATGACCCTTATGGACATATTGTATATTATCTTCTATATTCGGTGTATGATGAAATGATGGCCTCGCAATACTGTCTGCACCCAATCCCGTAGGTTCTGTAAGACCAGTGTAATTAACTGCATATCCTGCAGGATCTCCTCCTGTTACATTAGGATCTTCAAGACTCCAATCTATAAGCCCCGGACCTGCCGGTTTATTGGATTCAATAAATCTGGAATCTACCGCTACTGAGCCTCCAATCCGGGTAATAGCTCCCTTACTTCTGAGAACACTTCCATTATAAAATTTATAGTTACTCAAGTTATTATAGGTAATACCATCCTCAGAAAAGATTGTTCCATTTCCGGGAGCAAGGGTATTAATATTTTCAATGCCATTTAATAAAAGAGTTCCACTATTATAACTTATTACTCCCTCTATACCGGTTCCGAAATATGTATATTTTACAGTAATTCTTATAGTCCTCTTAAAACCCCCATATTCCCCCTGAGCAACAATTACGGCAGTTTCACTGAAAACTTCTGTATTGAGAGATGGGTAAAAGGAAGGCCCTCCAACTACAATAGCTGTATGTGGATTTATGAGATTATCAATATATGCTAATCTGCATTTTCCTGGAAGGCCATTGGTATTTGTTAATGGATTATAAGTATGAGTAGCATATGTTAAGCCTGATGGAGGTGGCAGCATATGACCGGGCGACCATGGGGTATGATTGGACCAGTTATTCTGAAGTTCATATATAGCATACATAGCTGCAGCATTTGCAAGATTTAAAGCCTGAAATCTTGCATTAATATTTCCAACAGTTTTAAGATTGCCTGTACTCAGACTTACAATAGCCAGAGAGATAATAAGCAATATGACCATTACAGATAATACTGTAAAAAGAGCCATCCCCTGAAGAGACAGTTTTCTCTTTAATATATGTTGTTGCATAGATGAAACACTTCCTTAATAAAAAAGATTAAAAATACATATAATTTCTATATCTGTAAATATCCTGTTCTACCAAACACGAGATTAATTACAAATATTATATCAGATCTTAGCAAAAATTACAAAAAAATCTTTATTTTTATACCAAAATATGTTATACTTTTTTTAAACTTTTTATGTATTTTAAAGAAGGATTTATGAAAAAGATACAGGGTTTATCTTTAATAGAAATACTGATTTCTCTTATAATTTTATCAACTGCCATAATGATAACCTTTGGTGTCCTGGGGCGTGGATTAATGGTTATTAAAAAAGGTGAAAATTATACAATTGCTTACAATCTGGCGATGGCACAATTTGAAATTTATAAAGAAAATTTCCATATGGTACCCTTCTTCCCCGGCAAACCGGATCCAACTGAACCTTCTTATATGTACCCTGATAGAAGTGACCCCCGTGATATTGACCAGACAGGGAAATTTATTAATCATAAAGTGGATCAGAAGGACCTTCCTAATGCTGGACCCAACAACTATCTGGGAGGTACTCTTAACGGAGTAAAGGCTAACGATTATGATTTTTATCATAATGCGCCTGTTCCGGAAGGGAACGGACAGACTCCTTATTATGATCTGAACCAGGATGGTTATCCCAATGATATTTTGGAACCTCTGGAACCACAGGTAATAAAAGGGGTAAAGTTTATACCTGTTGTGGAAATAAAACCCTGGGCTAATAACTTTAATATAAATGAGATAAAACATATAGCAGTTACAATTTACTGGAAAGAGCGAAGCGCTGCTGGAATGGAAACCAGTATAAAACATGTAACCTTTGAAGGTTTTATAGCCAGAACCAGACCGGATCCATGGTAAATAATATAATTTCCAGGGAGTGAAAAAATACTTTACAGAATAATATTACTTTCATATTTATTACTTTTTTCATCACATCTCTATATCTGTCTGGGAGAGGGAAAACAGAATATTATCACGAATTTTTAAATTATTCATTATCTTTTTTCTTTTTAATCCTGCCTTATCTACAGACTTAAATATAATATCTTCTGATACTTCTTCAAGTCTGTCAATTTCAGAGGGTTCATAAGAAACAATTACAGGAGATGTTTTTACAGGAGAAGCTGCAAAAAGCTCATCCACTTCGGTTCCATCAATTTCATCTATCTTTATCATCTCAGCTTTATTCCTTGTAGATACTTCAATTTTATCTATGGCTTTATTAAATGAGGTGAGAGGTGATAGAATTGTTGAAACCATAAAGTATAAACTCTCAACTAATTATATTTTTACACTCATCAAATAAATCCTTGATTTTTTATAAAGAATTTGCCAGATAATATTATATAAATTATTATTAGCTTTCAGCTATCAACCCTCAGCTTTCAGCTTTCTTTAAGCTGAAAGCTTTAAACACAATAAGTCTATTGCTACTGAAATTAATAATTTAACAATAATAAAAATTCCTATGGATTAAATATATTAAGATAAAGAGGATAAGTCTTTTATATGTCTAATAAATAACGTAAGATGTGAGACGTGACGTGAAAAGGAGGAATAAATTTGCATCCCTATTATAGATTGTTTTTATTAGCATTTATAATCATTACTTTTCTTTTCTTTACAGGCTGTGGAGGTGCCCTGGAAGACTTTACAGGCTTTGGAACAGGTTCATCTAAAATTGATGATTATGATAAGATTATAAATATTTATGCCAGTAAATATAAAGTCCCTGTAAGTCTGATAAATGCAGTAATTGAAGTGGAATCAGGTTGGAATAAGGATGCAGTTTCCCCTGCAGGAGCGGAAGGTTTAATGCAATTAATGCCAGGGACAGCAAAGATGTTAGGTGTGAGCGATTCTTTTGAACCTGAAGAAAATATAAAAGGTGGTACTAAATACCTCGGAATGCTTTTAAAAGAATTTGAGGGGGATTATAAACTTGCCCTGGCCGGTTATAATGCAGGCCCAAATGCAGTAAAGAAATATAAGGGTATACCACCTTATGAAGAAACAATTAATTATGTAGACAGAGTAATGGAACTATATGAAAAATAATCAGCAGTTATTTGCTGACTGCTGATTATTGAAGATATAAAGATTATTTTACCACTGTAACCTTTACCATATGATCACCTTTACTTATAGCATCCACTATATCAAGTCCCTCTATGACACGACCAAAGACTGTATGAACACCATCTAAGTGGGACTGAGGAGAATGACATATAAAGAACTGGCTTCCTCCAGTATCTTTACCTGCATGGGCCATAGATAAAGAACCACGAAGGTGTTTATGAGGATTACCTTCAACTTCACACTTTATTGTATATCCAGGGCCTCCTGTACCAGTTCCCTTAGGACATCCGCCCTGAATGACAAAATTCGGAATTACTCGATGAAAGGTAAGACCATCATAAAATCCTTTCTCAATTAAAGAAATGAAATTCTTTACCGTCCCTGGAGCCTCCTTGGGGTACAATTCAATCTTCATTGTACCTTTATCTGTTTCCATTATTACATAAGGTTTCTTTTGATCCATAACGGGCCTCCCTTAAAATTATTTTTTCTTCTATTCGACGTCAAATTGTAACTTACCTTTAATTTCTCTATAAAAAGTGAGTAGTGAAAAGAAGTGAAAAGTGAAAAGTGAGTTACGTAGTAATAATATTATACGTTTCACGTTTTACCTCTCACCTCTCACTATCTATAAAAGAAATATGCCTTAACATCTCCCCCGCCTGAACCAGGTGTAAGACCTGTTACTCTAATTTCAAGCCTTCCACCATCACCATTATAAAATCTTAAGAACCAGGGAGACCATTCATAGAGGTCGGTATAACCACTATCCTGTATTAACTGACTCACATCTATACCCCGGGCATAATCATTCTGAACATTACTGTAAGCACTCCAGGCATTATGGAGTCTGGTTCCTCCATAATTTATACCTCCTGAAAGATCCACACCACTGAAGGTATAATTTGAATCACTTACTCTACCGCTCAGTATTAAAGTTAATCCATGCTTATCAAAAATATTTTCAAAGGCATTTCTATTACCTGCAGCAGCATAGAGACTGTCAAGACCAAGTTTACCATCTGCCTGGTTAAGCCTTGTAAGAGCATCATAACCCATTTTTTCATAAAGATACTGAGTAACAAAAAATCCTGTTTCATAAATGCCGAGTCCATCATTATAGTCATTATTAAAATAGCTGGATGTTAAAGTACATAATTCAGGTTGCTGTAAATATGCTTCGAGACCGGCAGAACGAAGACTGGCAAGGTCACCATAATTATCGGTAATACCTCTGTGAAGAAGGACATTTTCAGTAAACTGGGAACACCCTTCATGAATAGCACTTTCTACACTGAAATATGAACTCATAACATTCCAATCCTGAGGAATATTCTGGTTACTTGCTATATGTTTCATATTAAATCTTACCATATGGGTAAATTCATGGCCTATTATGGCCTGAGTAAAATTCAATGCAGACTCTGCAGTTTCCACTACATTTCCCCAGTCATCTCTTTCACAGAAAATAATAGGATCAGCATAAACAGCTTCTACTTCATTACTGTATTCATCAAAAGGAAGGTTGCTCTGTGGATAGGCATCAGCAAAGGGATAATAGGCATTGTCAAAATTAGCTGATAAAATAATATACATACGTGGATCACCATCTATTCCCGGGTTCCACTCTGTTCCTATATACTGATGTACAAGGGGATAGACCTGATTATCAAAATAGGAAGCAAGTTGCTGAGAATAACTTGTAGCATTAGTATAGTATATGGGAGGATCATCTGTATCTAAAAAGACATAGCAGTGTTTTCCCACTGCATAACACTGACAGGGTCTGGAAATCATACCACCATCCAGATTCGGACTGTACGGGAAAGGAAACCAGATCCAGAAATCTCTCTCATCTCCCACAGAAACACTGCTAACCATACCGGAGTTATCAACTTTTCTGCCTCTGGCTTTCAACTCATCAACTGTTAACTGTCTGGGCTTTTTACCTTCCAGGGTTAACTTCTTTACAAGGTCAAAATCTTTCTGCAGTTTTATAAGGTGATTTTTATAAAATCTCTCATACGGTTTCTGAGATGTTTTCAGTAAGTTCCCATCTTTCTTATTGTAATTTACTGCAGTAGAACTCTTCTCTCTATTAAGTCTATCGGCAATTTCCAGTTGTATTGATAATGGATTGGCAGTATCATTGGGCGAAGTGGAATGATATACAAGCATAAGATAACCTTCATTTCCACTGTTAAAATTATCTACAGATATATTAAGTGTTCCACTGGAAATATTTGCAGGAACAGAGATAAAACCATTTGGCACAGTTACAGTGCCAGGTGAAGAAGGAGTGGAAATAGGGATAGCTGTAGGAATAGATGTGGGAATAGATGTGGGAATAATTATTGGTCCTCCACTACCACCATCACCCCCGCAACTAACAAGTAAAAAAGTGCCCATTAAAAGAATTAAACAGAAAAAGATACCTTTAAATGATTTTGTCAAAAAAAACCCTCCTTAAAATTAAACGTACAAACTTCTGTAAATATTAACCTCATAAGAACGGATATTAATTTTAAGTTACATACAGAATAAATATATTATATACAAAACTGAAGGTAAAAAGCAATTAAATTTTTAACATTTCCACTTCCTTAATATATAATAAAAAAGTTGACTTTTACTACTGATAATATTATAATTTCAGGATTATAATTGAGTTATAAATTTTGTAATATACTTTGATAATTTGTAATATTTTGTAATAAAAATTTTAAATCACTGTAGTTTTGAACTTTTCTTAGTACCGCAACAGGTAAAAAAGTATCCAAAAAACATATACACCTGTTCCTGTCCGGGCTCTGGAGCAAAAGATATGCCGTCAAAGGAGAAAGTTATAACTTAAATAAATATAAAACTGTATATTCTGTAATAACAGATTTCATTGTAACAGGATCATAGATTTTGCGTAAGAGTCCGGAC
>JAKJGF010000150.1 GCA_022704525.1 Bacillota bacterium
CCTGCTTTTATAGTTCTGTTATATCCCAGAGACATATCTGCCTTACCTTTTATAGCATCTGCAAAGAATTGTGATGCATTGCAAAATGTTCCCTGTTTGTAAACAAGTTCTTTATCAATTTTTCCTATTATTAAATCAGATACAAGATTTTTATCAGGTACATCTGATACTATGGAACATCTCGGATCATCAGGGATATTTTTTAAAAGGCTATTTTTCTTTATATAATCTTTAAATATGTCAAATACAGACCCATATTTTTTTACAAGTTCTCCCTTTCTAAAATATGATTTTCCATAGGTATAATCATCCATACTGACAGTTAAAATTTTACTGGCAAATTCGTCTCTTGTATATCTCTTGCCCTTCATAGTTATAGATGTTATACGATTTCCCTGTACAAGATAAGGATTATATTCGTATGTCAAACCGGACACCAGAGCATAATTATCTTTCTCAGGATGAAAAAAGGTAAGGCCTCCTTCCAGGAAGCGCAAAATACTTTTTCCTTCTGTTTTTACCTGAAGCAGTTCAGACTCAAAGGGATACATATTAAATAGGTCTCCCTGTGTTATATCACCTTTATTAAGACCTTTTCTTATGCAGAACAGAGAACCTGCTGAAAGATCTGAATCTAATTTCTGGGAATCTATAAATAAATTAACGAGAGCAGTTCTCTTGTCTCTAACCAGAGGGAGGTCTTGCTCAGATTTATTTATAACCTCATTATTAATTGCTTTGTATTTTTCTATATAAGGAGCAATAATACTTTTTACTTCAGGATCCTGTTTTATTTCAGTAGTCACAGGAATAAGCTTACCATCATAGGAAACTACATTTTTCTTCTCCCGATCAAATACTATGTCCAGGTTTCCAACATATTTGCCATCAGTACCTGCCTGAACTATGAGGGTATTTCCTACTTTTTCTGGTTCTTTAAGAGCAGTATGACAGTGGGCACCTACTATTACATCTATCCCTTTTACCTTCTCTGCCAGTTCTTTATCTTTTTCAAGGCCGAGATGTGACAGTACAACTACCATATCAACATTATCTTCATTTTTTAGCTGTTTAATATACTTTTCTGCTGTTATTTCAGGGCTTTCAATATCGACTATCTTCTTTTCGTAAGGTCCAACAGATGTCATATGGGTAGTAAGTCCTATTATACCTACTTTCACACCCTGTTTTTCTATAATTTTATAGGGTTTTAAAAAATTAAGATGCTTTTCAGGTGAATAATCTACCACATTGGCACCCAGGAAATCACCGCCACAGGCTTTTGCTATATCAGCATAGGCTTCCAATCCCCAGGACATATCGTGATTACCTATAACAGTCGCATCAAAACCAATGTTCTGAAAGGTTTTGCTTATAATTTCACCCTGCGTATATTTAGTATAGGAACCTCCTTCGAAAATATCACCACCATTGAGAGTTATTGCACCTTCAGGATTTTCTTCTTTGAGTTTTTTTATTTCTGTTCCTACTCTTGTTATACCTCCCACTATCCCGTCTTCCTGTGGTATTCTATATTCATCAACATATCCGTGAAAATCATTTATATGGATAAATTTTAGATTAACTAACTGAGATTGAACCTGCTTACGAACAAATTCGGCTAAATTTTGATTACGAGAAAGTTCTGCTAAATCCTGAGACTGATTTGAACTGGAACTGAGTTCTACAGAGTCTTTTATTGTAGTAGTATTACTAATATCCTGTCCGGGTTTAGACGATTTTAGAACCGGTTTATTTATTTCATTTAAGCCAGATATAGTCATAAGTGAAAACCTTTCAATCATAACGCCTGTCAGAGACAGGCGTTATGATATATTTTATCCCTCGCCGCCTTCATCTTCTATGAGCTCAGCAGGAGAATCCTTTAATTCTTTATAAGGAATTGCTTTGCCGTCAATTGACAGAAATTCTTCCTTAACTTCTCCCTTTTTAGCCTGAATGAAGTTAACAAGATTTTCTCCCTCGGGTAAACTATTTAATACATTACGTAGATTTTCCTGATATTTAACAGCTTCATCAATTTCAAAGACATCAAAATGTCTGGAGAGTTTCTTTGCATCGTCTTCATTGGAAGGATCAAGTTTAACTATATTATGGAGTGCTCTGTTGACATTTTCCACTGATTTATCGATAGGAGAACCGAAGACCTGCTCTGCTTTGATAGATACGGGTATACCATATTTTGCTTTACTTAGCATAGATGAAAGGGCCGTTCCATCCACTCCATCTCTTACAGCAATGATCTTCTTTTCAAGATGAACTTCTTTTTCAGCTGAATATACCTTTCCTCTTACCCAGTTTTTGCTGAAATCAGGATCGGATTTCTTTATTACTTCCTTATCCTGTATAATAACTCCTATACCGCCGCCTTTTTTCAGAGAGTTAAATCCGAGATTTCCTCCGCCTACAATTATTTCCTGATTGTCTACATTTATATAGTTTGAACCTATAGGTTTACTGGTGTCAAATACTACATCTGCTCCACAATCAATTAATTCTTTAAGATTTTCCCTGTTTTTCTTTGAATCACTACAGAGTATCTTTACTTTTACTCCATCACTAATTTTTTTCTTCAAAATTCCTAAGACACTGAGATCACTTACCTCTTTTGATTCAATTTCTATAACACTCTTTGCCTTTTTTATTACGTTCAGGGTTCTGTCTTTTTTTGCGTTACCTGCAATTATATCTTTATCAAGGCTTGCGGCATCCAGTATTTCTCCCTTAAACTGGGCATTCAGTATTTTACCAAAATCACTCACTTCTCCAGGATCTATTGCTACCATACCAAGATTATGAGCTTTATTAAGAGCAGTCCAGGTAAGACCTTCATTGCTTATTATAGCCCGGCAGTTATCTACAACCAGGGTTGTACCTTCTATATTATCATTTTTACCTGCTATTTTTAATGGTACTCCTGCCTCCTGTAGTTCCTGTATGGCTTTTTCATTCATTGGTTTATCACCGAAGGGTTTATCGGGAATAATAACTTTTACATCTTTTCCATCTTCTTTGGCCTTAATAAGTGATTTGACTATAGAATTATCTGTAATCATAACAGCACTCATGATAATAGATTCTTCTGCTAATTTTATGGCTTTTTTTAATAATCCACCTGTGTATATTTCACTGGCACTTATCTGTTTATCGGGAACCTCTTCAGTATTTGGATAATACTTATTTACCAGATTTAATACGCCCTTATTTGGATCAGGGAAAATAACTCCCATTTCCCTGTTTTTATCAATAGCTGCTGTAGAAAAGTTCTGAGAACCTATATAGGCTACATCATCACTGGGATCATCATCTTTTGCATCTACTGCTATTGCTTTTGCATGGAGATAAGGATTTTCCATATATTTTATCTTGACACCTTTGGATTTTAAGAAAGTGGAAGAAGACAGGTTGCCTTCACCAATAAGCGTATCAGACATTATTACTTCCACATCTACACCTTCGCGATGTTTTTCCAGGATTTGAAGTGTTAATTTTTCATCTGAAAGAGCCTGATTCATAATTACAAGTGATTTCTTCGCCGAGTCTATCAGGTCAGTAATCTTACTTCTTGAATTATCAGGGCTTACTACAAGTTCTGTTCCCCCTATCATATCCATAAGATTCTTATCCTGTTCATTAAGTCTATCGTAATCATAGTTGAAAACAGTGGCAAGATCTTTTACTGTTTTTGGATCCTTTAATAGAATTGCGCCTATATCCAGATTGGTATTGGCACTTGCTCCGAGATTACCTGTAAGGATCATACCTTTATTCCCATCAATAACTATGGATTTTTCATGGGTAACACGGCTGAAGCTGTACTTGGGATTTGTCCATTTAACCTCTGCTCCTGCAGCAGTTAACTGATCAATAGCTACCTGACTGGGATTTTCTTCATTACTGTCTTTAACCCAGTAGAAGGGTGTCTGTTCTACCATAACACGAACCTTAACACCTCTTTTAGCTGCATCTAAAAGAGCACTCATAGTCTTTTCTTCATTGCCTGTCATTATGTATATTTTCAGGTCAATACTCTTTTTAGCAGATTTTATCATATTGGCAAGGAAGTCAAGACCTCCGTCTTTCATGACCTGAACACTTACTCCTAATCTGTCATCAATATTTCCTTTCTCAAAAGCCTCTTCAAATACTCCAGTTTCTGTGCTCTTTGAATCTTCTTTATTTATTGTAGCAGGTCCTTTCATTATTAAAGATTCAGCCGTATCTGATGCTCTTCCAAGTAAAACCCCATCCTGCGGGGCTAATTCTACTTCAGATTTCTTTTTAGAACTCTTAAGAGTTCCGGTATTAGTAAGAATTTTATTGGCATCAATTTTCATAATTATTACTCCTCTCTAAAATAAATACATAAACTTATGATAGTATTTTAACTTTTAATCTTTCTGAAGGCAAGCTATAATTGTTAAATTTATGTTAACATTTGGAGAGATATTTTTATATAGAGAAGGATTTTATTCTTTTAAGCAGTATAATTTAAATGTATAAGAATTTTCATTATTATTAAATTAATAGTTTTATTGGCAATAAACGTGTTTAAAGCTATCAGCAGTAAGCTATAAGCAATCAGCTCAGGGAATAAAGCTGAAAACTAATAATAATTTAAAGATTCAAAATATAGAAGGAGTTGGCAATAATTGAATAACCGAAAAATTTATGTCCTTGATACAAGTGTTCTACTTCATAATGCACAGGCTCTTTTTTCTTTTGAAAATAATGAGATTGTCCTTCCTCTTATTGTCCTTGATGAAGTGGATAGATTTAAACGGGGTTCGGAAGAAGTGCATCGAAATGCCAGAAAAGCAATAAAAAATATTGATAAACTCAGAGAACAGGGAAATATTGAAGAAGGTGTACCTTTAGGCTATGATGGTATATTTAAAATAGCTATAAAATCAAATCATCATAAATATATTCCGGAGGGTTTTCAGACTAATAATGATAATCTTATCATTGCCACAGCTCTTGAGGTTAAGAAAAACAATCCCGAAAGAAAGGTTGTGCTGGTTTCAAAGGATATTAATATGAGAGTTAAAGCTCAGGCCCTGGGGCTTAATTCCGAAGATTACAGAGCTGATAAGGTTAATTTGGATGAGCTTTATACAGGTCAGGATATATATCATATAAATGATGAAGATATGTCTTTATTTTATGACAGAGGCGAAATAGCAATTTCTTCTGACATTTCTTACTTCCCAAATCAATTTATAGTTCTGGAAAGCCCTTTTAATAAAAAAGCACTGGGCCGTTATGATGGAGAAAGACACAGAATAATTCTTTTAAAAGATATGAAAAACGATGTTTTTGGAATACGTGCCCTTAATAAAGAACAGCGTTTTGCACTGGAAATGCTTCTTGACGATAAGATTCTTCTGGTTACTATGCTCGGGAAAGCAGGTACTGGAAAGACTATTCTTGCCCTTGCAGCAGGATTGCAGAAGGTTTTGAATGAGAAGCTTTACCGCAAGATGAGTGTTTATCGTCCTTTAATACCTATGGGTAAGGATATTGGTTATCTCCCCGGAAAGGAGGAAGAAAAATTAACCCCATGGATGCATCCCATCTTTGATAACCTTGAGTTTTTGTTAAGCAGTATTCCAAGTAATAAAAAAATGAGTCCTGAGAGTAAGCTGGATAATCTTATAAGTTCAAAGATAGTTGAGATATCCTCTCTTACATTTATTCGTGGAAGAAGTCTTCCTCAGCAGTATTTAATTATTGATGAAGCCCAGAATCTTACTCCTCACGAAGCAAAAACAATTATTACCCGTGCCGGTGAGGGAACAAAGATTGTTCTTGCAGGAGATGCCTATCAGATTGATCACCCTTATCTGGATTCCACCAGTAATGGTCTGACATTTATTATTGAAAAATTTAAGAATGAAAATATTTCTGCTCATATTACACTGGTTAAAGGAGAAAGATCTACACTGGCTGAACTGGCAGCTAATATATTGCAGTGAAAAGTGAAAAGAAGTGAAAAGTGAAAAGAAGTGTATATGTAATTTGACACTATGACATTATCGTCTCACCTTGCACCTCTCATCAGAAATAAAATTTTCCATATTTTTATCCTCATTACTCTCATATTATTTGTTACCTATCCTGCGTGGGATGCCTATTTTCATTCCGATGATTTTGAATATCTCAATAGAAAATTGGAACCAGGAAAAATCTTTTTGGCCAATAAAGAAGGTGTAAGATACGAGGGTGGAAGATATCGTCCCATCACAATAATAAGTATATTAATAGATAGAGCTTTGTGGAGTTTAAATCCTGCTGGTTATAATTTCTCCAATAAAATATTACATGCTATATGTACCTTAGAAGTTCTTTACTTTATGGATATACTGTTTCCCGGAGACAAATTCCGTTCTTTTCTGGCAGCTCTTATCTTTTCAGTCCATCCTGTTTTTACTGATACTATTTTCTGGATTTCTGCCCGCCCGGATTCACTTTGTTGTATCTTTTATATACTGGCTATAATATTATTTCTTAAAGCTAAGAGCTATAAGCTATTAGTTATTAGCTATATAAGTTTTCTTCTATCCCTTATGTCTAAAGAAATGGCTGTAACTCTTCCTCTTATTATTTTTATCACAGATTTTATACTTATTCAGAACCTGAAAAAGGGTCTGTCTAAACTAATAGATTCATTTAAAATTTCTTTACCTTATTTTATAATTCTTTTAAGCTATATGTTTTTCAGATTAATATTTTTAGGTTCTGTCATAGGAGGTACAGGTAATACAAATTTTGCTTTTTTGAGGGTTCTCCTGAATCTGAAAGATGCTTTTTATTTACTGACTTTTCCCATGTCCAGATATGACCTTATTATATTTTTTATATTAATAATATTTTTATCTTCAGGTAAATTAAGGAAATATATATTAAATCGTGAAATTCTTTACTGTTCTTTGTGGATTTTTTTGACATTAATCCCTGTCTTCGGTCTTATTACCAGATGGTATATGTATATACCTTCTATAGGGTTATGTATGATGCTTTCTATTATTATAACCTCTCTTGCTAAAATAAATTTTTATTTTAAAATTACCCTTTCTGTTATATTTATTTTCTTTTTATCATTAAATATCTATCTTTTAAGAAAAGAAGCCTGTCTATGGAACTCCTCCGGTAAACTTGTGAAAACCATAACAGAAGATATCTATTCTTATTCGAAAGATAGAGAGACTTTTTATATATTTAATTTACCTGCAGCTCTTCTGGATAGTGATTTTTTCAGCTCTGGTGAAAAACCTGTTTTTGCTTATAATATAGAAAAGGCTGTAAATACAATTTATTCATCAAAACTTTACATATATCCTGTAACAACTGTATTTCTTCTGAATATTGATGGAGGATGTGAAATTTTAAAAACAGGTGAGAATAAGTTTCTATTAAAATTG
The DNA here is from genome assembly GCA_022704525.1 of Bacillota bacterium. Lineage (GTDB taxonomy): Bacteria > Vulcanimicrobiota > SpSt-956 > SpSt-956 > JAKJGF01 > JAKJGF01. The sequence continues at coordinate 7,446 of JAKJGF010000150.1, forward strand.
GATGAAAGGAAAAGTCGTTTCAGTTACCATAGAGATGAGTTTATATCAGGCAGGGTTGTGCCCGCATTGGGAGTTGAAATTGAAAATGATAAATTTATACTTACTACAGATAAATTAAATAGTGAAGTTATTGTGGAATTTAAAGATCACATTTCTAATAATAGTTTGTTTGAATTTAGAAAGGGCCATATAGTTCCTTTAAATTTGTCAGGTTCCAGGTGATGTTCAGCTTAAACCTGGAGACCTCCATATGAAATCAGAAAAAAGTTAACAAAATTTTAATAAAAAAGGACTTTAAATTTATTTATTTACTGATATAATTTAAAGGCCCAGGAATTTTCATTATTGTTAAATTATTAGCTTCAGTAAACATAAACCTTTTATGTTTAAAGCTATCAGCAATCAACCTGGGAAAAAAGCTGAAAGCTAATAATAATTTATATGCATAAAAATCTATCTAAGGGGGAATTTATAGAATGAATATAGGTAGAGTAAATAGTGAAAAAGTTAACATACCGGTAATTACCAGGAAAGAATCTTCTTCTGAAGATGTGTCTATTCAAAAGGATCAGGTTATAATAGGAAGTGCAGAACCTAAAGAAATTACCTTTTTAAATTATCTGGATGGATCAAATAATCTCGAATCTTATATAATGCAGAATTTAAAGGATATGGAACAGGTTGGTTCTACGAAAAATATGAACATTGTAGCCCAGCTGTCACGTTTTCAGGTACCACCTTTAACCAAGTTTTTCTTTGGTGAGGCTTTAAAGCAGGTTATTACCAATGAATCTTTTGGACAGCTTTTAGTAGAGGAGACAAAAGATCCTCATGGTGTGGCAGAGTTTCAGGAGATGTTTAAAAATCCTAGAATGGCAGGTTATATATCAGAAAATATTCTTTCCTCCAGTCCGCCTCTCATGCAGGGTATAACTGAAATGGTGACAGGACTTACCACTCAGGTCCTCGGTGATGAAGATATGGTAGATCTATTTACTACTCTGGCCTATCAACTTGCTCAGGAGATGTTAAAATCCGATAAGGAAGAAAAAGGTTCTGTTACTATGTCACTTGGCAATAGTGAACAGAATGAAGTGAACAGATTATCAATACATATGATGAATGCTATTAAGAAGTTTATCAGTGAAAAGATGAATGATGATAAAATTCTTTATGTAGATGCTCCTTATACTGGAGGAAGTCTGCTTAAAGCCAAAGATAAGGATTTTGTTCCCGATAATGAGCCAGAGTGGCTTGGTGCAAGAAGATATTTTGTTACAAAGGGAGATGACCCTTCCAGGATAAATTCTAAAGTAGTGGAAGACCTTGAATTTGTAAACATGGGTAAACCAAAGACACTGACAGATTTTCTTGTGTGGGGTATAAAGAATTTTCCTGCAAAGAAATATGTAGTTCTCTGCAGTGATCATGGTGCCGGTTTTGTAGGCGGATTTGAGGATAGAGAAGAGATGATGACTCTTCCTCAGATAAATGAAGCTCTGGCAGAAGCAGAGAAACAGACCGGTGTAAAACCTGATGTTCTCATATTTGATTGCTGCCTTATGGCACAGGCCGAGGTGGGCTATGAACTTAAAGACAGGGCAAAGATAATGGTGGCCTCTGAGGAAACTGTTGGTGGTATGGGTATGCCTTATGTAAATATGCTCAATAATATGGATAAACTTGCAGAAGAAGGTATGGCTACACCTGAAAATATTGCTAAAGGTCTCATAGCAGAATGTGATAAAACTTCTGATAAATCTACAATAACCTTTTCAGCTATTGATCTGACAAAAATGGATGAAATGAGAGTTTCTATTGATAATCTGGCTGAGGCTCTTATGAAAACCGGTACAGATAAGAAGACCATTAAGTTTATCCTTAAAAATACTACTTCTTACAGCCAGAGTTCACCTTCTGCTCCATACAGAGACTTCAGGGATCTTGGACATCTGGCTGATAATATTTTAACTTCCAGTGATATTACTGATCTGAAACTGAAAGAAGCAGCCCGGGAGGTTAAAAAAGCACTCTCAGAAGCAGTAGTTGCAGAGGAACATATAAAAGATGATGAAGACTATGTCTCTTCTCAGGGAATGACTATTTATGGGCCCGGAAGCAGTAAATATATGAATGAGAAACTTTATAATAAGTATAAAGATACTGCCATGTCTAAGGATGGACAATGGGATGAATTTATAGAAAGTCTTACTGATATAACCCAAAAAATTCTTAAAGAAAAAGAAGAAGCAAAAGATGGAGAAAAATCCAGAAGACCTACTATTATAGAACTCCCTCAGAGACATTAATACTGGAAAATATTAGACAGGGGAAAGTACCCCTGTCTAAGTACCGCAACAGGTAAGTTAATATCCATCTCATAAGCCTGTCCCTGTTCGGGTTCTGGAGCAAAAGATATGCCGTCAAAGGAGAAAGTTATAACTTAAATAAATGCAAAACTGTAGATTACTGTAATAACAGATTTCATTGTAACAGAATCATAGATTTTGCGTAAGAGACCGAAGAGGGACAGGTGTATATGTTTAAAGTTTTTTGGATACTCTTTTCCCTGGATCTCTACTGAGTTCCTGTAAAAAAATCTAGAATTAAAAAATCTAGAATTAACCAGATCATTCGTGTATCCAGGTTTTATTAATTCTTATAATAAAAATGTAATCTTCCTAATAGATAATTTAATATAAAGATTTATAATTAATGAAAAATTATATTATAAGTAAGCATTAGAGGTGATAAAATTTGACTCTAGAGGAAAAAAATAAGAAAAGCCTTAAAAATTTTAAAGAGTGGCTTATGTTAAAGAAAGCCCAGGTAAAACCGGAAATTTATTTTGTTAAAGACGAAGAAATAAAAGAAATATGTTCTCGAACTTATGTCCGCACTGATTCAATGCGATTCACCCATCAATATAGAAATTCAAATTAGAGAAGATTATAAATATATAAAAGAGATAATATTTAAATTTTCCCTTTTATTTTCCACTCTATAGTTCATAATAACTATTAGCTAAAGGCTTCCTGGGAAATCCTTTTTTTCTTGCTTTTACTACGTGGGCAAATATTTTCTTTTATCTTTATAATCTTTCGACTATATCATCATTAGATTCAAATTCTCTTTTAGATGAGTATGGTGCTTTTTCGGCTTTTTCTTCAAGAGCTGCCGTCAGTTGATCTGTTACTTCTCGGGAGGCTTTTTTAAATTCCCTTATGGCCTTTCCCATACCTCTTCCTATTTCAGGCAGTTTCCCCGGGCCGAAGACAATAAGAGCCACTACAAATATTAAAAACCATTCTGCTGCACCGGGCATATCGATTAATGATAACAATTGATACATGATAACTTGACCTTTCTCTGGCTACTATTCAGATAGTTGTTTATCAAAGATAAAATTATTTCAACCAGTATTATTAAGAACAGGAATAAAAGGATGACCTGAAAAGGCATCTTTAATAGCCTGGAGAATGTTTAATCCCTGCTTTTTTGAACCACTTTTATCGTCACTCCTTCTTTATTTTTTAAATATTATATCATATATGTACCGTCCATGAATAGCTGTGATAGATATTGCTATTCCTTTCTGTTATGATAAAATAAAACTATCGAGTGCAACCAAAATAGAACAGGGTGTATTCCCAATTTGTAGAGAATAATATAAAGCATTCAAGGTCTGGTTCCTATGGACCCCTATGGGCGTCAACTTAAGAAACTTAATACTGTCATTATGCTCTAAATACTCCACCATATGTCATCTCCCCTTTTGGAGAGATCCAGCGGGCGGGTAAAAGGGGAAGAGCGGATAACATATGTACTTTTTAAGGTTTTTGCTGTTAAAATTTATATGCTTGAACCATACCATCTCAGGCTTTGTATCATGGTTTCATTATGATTCCCTTATCCGGTGCATATTGAGGCCAGCACCCTTTAGAAGGAACAATGCCTGTTTCTGCATGAACTCCCGGGTCTCCACACCACAGGGTATAATTAGGGCTTGGTTTATTAGTAGACTTATAACCGTAAGGCTTACGTTGATAATTACCTTTTAAAATACGTTTTAAGTAGGAAGTATCTTCAGGGCCGGGACAGGTGGGTAATTCTTTCATGTGTTTTGTTTCCACTAATTTATCCAGACTGACAGGATAATTTCCTTTATTATCAGTTGCATACATTTCCAGAGCTGTAGCAATATTTTTTAAATATGATTCACAAATACCAATATGTCCTCCTCCTGATGTACGTATAAGGTTTGAACTGATGTACCAGACTATTAGAATAATCACTATAAGAATAAAAAAGATAGTTTTAAAGGTTTTCATAATATTATAATACCATAGTAATACAAAATTTACCATAAATTTTATAATTTATCAGGAAGAAAAATAAAAATTATACGACAGATAGGAAAAGCAAAATAAGTCCTCTAGAAGGAGGTGCAGTAACAGTTTTAACTCTTTAAGGGAATTCTATTTCATGGATTTTCTGAGGCGTGAAGTTCACACTTCACGCTTTACACTTCAATAAAATTTTATTAAGGAGGTTGAAAAATTATGACTGCCAGAATATTAAGATTACAGAATAAAAAGTTCTAACATCTTATCTTTATCTGTTACAGGCATATTACAGGTATAATTACTGCATACATATACTGTAGCTTTATTGTCTATAGAGGTTAGATTTTTTGTAAATTCTGCAATATCAGTTACAGGACTTTCTACTGTATTAGATCTAAAAATTATAATCTTAGCCGGTAAAAAATGTTTTCTCAGAGTTCTGAGTATTTCTTTTGTGTCATTTGAGTTAATAT
>JAKJGF010000151.1 GCA_022704525.1 Bacillota bacterium
GATTCTGCATCTTCGTCAGAAGAATTATATAAAGAAACAGGGCATGGTTCAATCGTGAATAAAAACTCTTCTATTGTGATATAAAAAAAGATGAGTAATTATACAATAACCAAAAGAGTTTTAGCAAACCTGCCAGGAAATATAAAAATTAATGAAAAAAAAGGGAATTTAGATAAACTTTAGCGAGAAAAGCTGGTGAAAAAATTATAATTTTAAAGAAGAAAATAAAAAAAGATTAATAGAGAAAATAGGTATAAGTCTTTCTCTGGTATGTCATAGTTCCTGTAGAGGAATAAAAGAATTTATGAAGATAGTATTTGATTATGACATAAGTATCGGGACTATAAGTAATATCCTTAATCGTACAGGAGAAAAAGCAAAAATGTGATAAATTCCCTGATAGAGTTGGGAAAAGTCGTCTGAAATTATTTACAGGTAAGAAACATTCTACCTGGCTGCATACGCAGTTTTACTTATTTAACTCTTTAAGAGTCTTTTCTCTATTCTCTATGGCTTCTATACAGTTAGGGTCAATTTTTAAAGCTTCATCATAACATTTTATAGCTTCTTCATATTTACCCTGTTTATATAAAATTTCACCTTTAGTATCCCAAAAAGTAGCATTTTCAGGGTCAAGTCCTAAAGACTTATCAACACATTTCATAGCTTCTTCATATTTTCCAGAGTTTTGCAAAACAAATCCCCTGTTATTCCAGGCAATGGCATATTCAGGGTCATATTCTAATACTTTATCGTAACATTTAAGGGCTTCTTCATATTTTCCAAGTTTGCCTGAAGCAAATCCTCTGTTAATCCAGGCAATGCTGTCTTCAGGGTCAATCTCTATTGCTTTATCATAACATTTAATGGCTTCTTCATATTTTTTAAGTTCGTCTAAAGTAAATCCCTTTTTATGCCAGGCAATGGTATCTTGAGGATTAATCTCTATTGCTTTATCATAACTTTTAATAGCTTCTTCATATTTTTTAAGTTCATATAAAACATTTCCTCTGTTATACCAGGCAAGAATATATTGGGGGTCAATCTCTATTGCTTTATCATAAGATTTAATAGCTTCATCATATTTTTCAAGTTTATATAAAATACCTCCTCTGTTATACCAGTACATGGCATATACAGGATCAATCTCTATTGCTTTATCATAAGATTTAATAGCTTCATCATATTTTTCAAGTTTGTATAAAACAATTCCTCTATCATTCCAGGCATTGGCATATGCAGGGTCAATCTCTATTGTTTTATCATAACATTTAAGGGCTTCTTCATATTTTTTAAGTTCGTATAAAGCAAGTCCTTTGTTATTCCAGGCAATGGCATATGCAGGGTTAAGCTTTATTGCTTTATCATAATATTCAATGGCTTCTTCATATCTTCTAAATTTGTATAAAATAAATCCTCTGTCATTCCATGCATTGGCATATTCAGGATCAATTTCTAATGTTTTATCATAACAGTTAATAGCTTCTAAATATTTTCCGAGTTTTTCTGAAGCGTTTCCCTTTTTATTCCAGGCAATGGCATCTTCAGGTTTAAGCTCTATTGCTTTATCATAACATTTAATAGCTTCTTCATATTTCTTCTGGTTAGCTAAATTAATTCCTTTGTTATGCCAATCTTCTGCAGAATAAAACAGATCACACGAACTGGTTATTATTACTAATAAAAAAAGTATAATAAATATTTGTATTTTTAAAACCATAATAAATCCCCCTCTACCAATTTGATACCATACTTCTCTCCAGGATAGAGAAATTCCTGCCTTTTCTACTGCATCTGAAATCAAAAGCTCTGCTTTGGTCGAGGGAATAAATATTTTTGTCTCTATATAATTTACCCTGAATTAATAAGGAGATGAAGTTAATGTATCTTCAAGGTTTGAACAATTAAAAGGTAAAAAGATATCTATTGAAGTATAATTCCTTAATTACCGAAGAAATGGATTTTTTGAAATATTCAGGGATGAGTCATCAGTCCTTTAGCCGGCGCATACTGGGGCCAGAAGCCTTAAGGTATTTTGATGATCAATTAAAAGTATATGGTTTAAAACTTATTTTACCGGTAGGTACATCGTCGCAGTTGACTCCTTGTCATAAGAGCCGGCTGGAAGCCGGCTCCACAATAATAATTATTCAGATTATGTTATAATTATTTTATGAACTGGCATTTTTCCTCTGAAAATCTCCTGTACTGGAAGAAAAAAATGGATGAAATTATGTCAGAATGATATCTAAATACCTGTTAATAAAACTTCTTCTGATTTACTGTGGCTTAATACATATTTATAGTTTTTATGTCTTATTTCCTCTATATGAGATTTATATTTTTTTAATAAATTTTTCAGTTCTTCAATTGATGGAATGCCGTCTGAACGGTAGGATACAACCAGAATACTTTCTTTAAATTTATCGAATAATCTGTCAAAGGCTTTGTAAATTTCATTTCTATTGCCCCATATGTTGACTTTATGTTTAAGTTTTCTGTGCTTTGACTTATAATCAATCAAGTCGTGCCAGGAAGAATAATTTACCAGTCCTTCCAGGAAATGATAGAAATCCAGGTAATTCACTCCCACTCCTTTCCCGGATATATAGGGAGTATCTATATAGACAAGATCGAAATGTTCGTCTATATCAAATATATCCATATTTAAAGCTCTGTTTTTCTGATTATTTGAAAAAACCGCTCTGTTGCCTTCTTCTATGAATTTTTTGAAATGCACTTCAAAAGAGGTATCCCAGGTTGTTTTATTCCCGAAATTTCTTTTTACATTGGAGAGCCTTATATAAAGATTTTTCCTGTGGAATAAATTGAAAGGTCTTTTGATGATACAGGATTGAAAAAGGGCAAATAAGGCAAGAGATTTTTTATACTTATTATCCAGATGATTTATATTTTCTCTCACAGTATCAATCCATTGATTTTCTTCATCTGTAAAATAAATATCTGTAAAGGTTTCAGATATAAAAGAGGGATATTTAATATGATCATGCCTTTTCAATAAAAAATCTATTTCATTATCTGAGATTTTTGCAGAGTCATTTTCAATGAGGGCAAGTCCTGTGTGAAAATTGAATTTTAATATGTCATTGGATGTGACCTGTTTCCCCATAGCTTTGAACATGCAGGAAACACTTCCTGTGCCGGAAAATCCGTCAAGGACTGTATGAAAATTTAAATGTTTCAGGCTTTCTTCAAGCCACGTCACAAGTTTTAGCTTGCTTCCCTGGTATCTGGTAGAAGGGAACAGATGAATTTGATTTGATGATTTTATTCTCATTATTATTTATTATTGAAGTGAATTTTTATAGAATTGTGCCATAAAACTTCGTCCCCTGTGGGCGAGATCATTGACCGGATTATTTCACAGGACGTTAATTCTTTAAAAGTACTCTTTAAAGACGAGGGCTAAATCAATCTCCAGTTCCGGTAATATACTTACTTTAATTTTATCTTCTTGAGAATATACTTCAGGAACTTTATATTGATTACCATCCAGTATATAGGTCTGTACTGTTTTATAAACAGGATCAACTATCCAGTATTCTCTAACACCTTCACGTTCATATAAATCCCTTTTTTCTTTCATATCAATATATGCCGTAGAAGGAGATAGTATCTCTATTGCCAGGTCCGGTGCGCCGGTACATCTTTTTCTCTCATGTAATTTCTTATGATCGCAGACAATGATTATATCCGGCTGAACAACATCTTTAGTTTTCTTTATATCCTGTCCTGATGCCGGGAAAATTATATCCACCGGAGATGCAAATACCATGCATGTTTTGTCCAGTAAATAATTAGCAAATTGTCTGTGCAACTCTCCTGAAATCGTTTGATGATCTAAATCAGGGGCGGGACTCATATTATATGCTATTCCGTTTATTATTTGCCATCTTTCATCTTCCGGCCAGGTCAGATAGTCCTCATAAGTAAATATTTGTTCTTCTTTTACTGCCAGATTATGCTTCATATAAAATCACCTCCTTATATATATTATACTTCATAGTAAAGGAAAATGTAATATCACAAATCCTTGATATTATTGAAATATTTTAATTTACTTTCAGATATTGTGACATTCTATGACACAGCCTTATGATAAATTTAAATTAAGGCTATTATATTACACAGGAAGGTGATATATGTGAACCATTTTACAGATAACTCATATCTAATTAGATTTCTTTTAAAATCCTTTGTTTTACTATTATCAGGTTTTATCTTCTCTATTCCTTCTTACAGTCAGGACTGGAAAAAAGAATATTTTATCAAACCGGGTGGTATTTATATTTATGACAGGGCTTTAAACAATTTTACTCCTTTTATTCTTTTAGGAGACAGTCTGCAATCTCTTTCTGGAAAAATGGGCAGACCTGCAGATAGATACGGAACAACAACAGACGCATTCTCTTTTGTCGACAGCGGCTGTAATGGCACAGCCAGAAGCGGAGGCGGATATAATACTTTTGAGCCTTATGGTCTTATCTTTTATTCATACAGTATAATTGTACCACCGGAACAGCAGTATGGAACAGGTGTTTTATCTCTCAATCAGAACAATCCCAACGGGCCTGTTGAAAGTATTGCAATCTATGACAGTCGTTTTATAACTGTAAAAGGAATAGGTGTTGGCAGCACGGTAAATCAACTCTTTGAATGTCATGGTAAGCCTGGAACAGGATGGTACTATTATAATGGAACAGGATGGTGTATTGAATATGAGACAGTAGATGGCCGTATTTTTTTCTCTATAGGTCAGGTTTATATAGGTACAGGGCCTGCACAACTAGAGTAATTCTAAAAAAAAATGTACCAAAATCAAGGATAAAAATAAAAGGTATAGAGTATTTCTAAAAAATTTTGTCTTAAAGTTTCTCTACATACTCGTAACAGGTAAATAGTTACTTAATATTTTTCGGACATTACTTTTTGTACTTACTCTAGTATCTTCATATGTAAGCATGGCAGATTCTATCTGGCTTCTCAGGCCGGGAATATAATCTGTGGGATGATCCCTTAAAAATTTATCCACCTTGATTTTTGTATCTGCCAGTCTGGCAGGATAATCTCTGTAGGAAATACCGACCTTTACTACAGAGGAAAGAGCCATAAGAGCATCGACTGCATCCTTTGCGTCAGGAAGGTAAGTAATATCGGAAGGAGTCGGTGTAATAGTGGGTAATGGAGTACACGTATAAACAGGTGATGGCGTGGCAGAAGGCATAGGAGTAAAAGTGGGAGCAGGTGTGGGAGATGGTTTAAAACCACACCCGCTCTGGTTTACAATAAATAAAAGGCAGCATTAAAAGAATAATCAATAAATTCTTTATCATAATTATTCCCCTTTCTGATCAATATCTCTTTCACCGTAAATCTGACTGTGAATTATTATGGATGTTATTTTTTTTGAAGAATCATTATAACAGAAGGTCACACCGGTGCGATTACATACATACATACGAAGACTTTTAAAGAGGTTTCCTTCCGGATAAAAAATCATTGCAGTTCCTATGGCAGAACCGACATGGAAACCTTTACTTGTTTTATACCGGGAACCTGTAACGACTATTCTTGATAATCTTTCATCTGAGCCGTTAAAAATCAGGATAAAGCCGTAAGAAGCATATACATAATAGACATCTCCTCCGTTAACCTTTATATCATCAGGTGTTCCTATATTTTTCAGCATATATTCCTTTGTATGTAAATTTATAGTAATCCAACCGAGACCTGTGCCTGGCTCTATTAACCATTCTCTGGCATTAAGACTGTTGCATAACAGTAATATAAATAAAAGTACTGTAACAGAATATCTGACCATTTTCACACCTCCTTTCGTAATTTAATAATATAAAATCCCCTGTAGCAATCTCTGAAATTCCAGCAGCTTATCCAGTAACGTCTCATTATTGAATCTCACTTTTTTCATTCCCTCTTTAAGACTATATATAAGTTTTTTATTCTTTTCTTCATATTTTTTCATAACAGTTAGAGTATTAAATTTAAATGACGGATTTGAAAGTTCTATTTCTACATTTAAGAGTTCATCATATTTCATTAAATACTCATCACATCTGTCATTTAATACAGGAATAGTGGCGAGTGTCTGTCTGCATAAAGGTATAGTTTTGTTAATATAGACAGATTGAAGAGAGAAGTCATAAGTATCGGAAGAGGTAATCATATCAATTCCCGTACTGCAAAATTCCATATTATCCGAAAGCAGGACATATGTTTCAAGTAATTCTCTTTTACTGAGAGAAAGTTCGTTTCTGAGTTTAAGTAACATAAGGAGTTTTTCTCTGAGTATATCAGAGAGAGGATAGAAATTATTCAATCTATCTATTAATATATTCCTGCTATCAATTGAAAGGTCAGAAAATTTAAAAAATTTCTCTCTGTAAGGTTTTCCAATGGAATCCAGATCTGTAAGTTCAAGGAGTATTTCAATAAAAACAGTATCTGCCGTAAGCTCATTTTTTAATAACCTGTCAATTTTTATTGTTTCAACATATTTATTTATATCTTCTGTCATTTCTTTATTACTCAGATGATATACCTTTAACACAGAAGAAAAATTGATAGAGACTTTTTTCATATCTTTTTCAAGATCATTTTCTTCTGAAAGGACTTTTTCGTAAATATTTCCATAATCATCTACAGATTTACCTATCTCTAATATTAAATCAGGTATTTCTCTGTTAAAGGAAATATACCGTTCTATTTTTTCAGGGGAATTGACTTTATTAGCAGTGAACTTTTCCAGTCCGGCAAGTTTTATGAAGAAATATTTTTCTTTAAGATAAATAGTCTTCTTTGCCTGAACCAGTTCATTTTCCGAATTAATAAAATTGAGGAGTTTTTCTCTCAGATCCGGATAGATATTTATATTAAAACCTCTTAATCCGGCACAGAGTTCTGTTCTTTCCTGAATTGCTCTATCACAGATGTTTATAGTTTCCTCATAATCATCAACAGAGCCTTTAAGTTTTAATATCATTTCAATTGAGGCAAAATCTTTTTTTAACAGGTCTTCAATATATTTTTTAAATAATAATACTTCATAATACCTGTAAAGCGAGGCAGAAATTATAAAAAGGAAGGTAATCATAACACATATAACTGATATAATCTTCAAAGTCTTTAAATATTTCCCTGCCATTCTTTTAATATCCACAGAGACACATCCTTGCAGTGATTTCTTATTAAAAGAATATCATCTCTGTGTGACATAGAATGACACATTATAAAAAATATCTGAAGAAACAGGAAGTTCGTAGCAAGTCAACTTCTGTTATAGATACGGAGAAGTTTCTCCGCTTCTCTTATCATATAATCTCTTAGTTCTTCCGGCGCCAGAACCTCCACATTTGAGCCGAAACTTCCCAGCCAGATAGAAAATTCTTTCCAGTCACCGAGAGTAACGGAATATATAATAGAGCCGTCTGAAAGTTCTTCTATCTTCTGACTGTGATGTCTTTTACCTGATTTAACTATACGTGCTGCAGATCCGGAGAATTTTACTTTAATATCTGTCTTTTTATCTCCTGTTTTAAAAAGCTCCCATGAACCGGAAAAATACTCTTCAAGGGAAAAATTTTCCGGCATTTCATAGGTTTCTTCTGTAAAATTCAGGGATTTTATACGATCAAGTTTAAAATTTCTTATATCTTTACGGAGATGACAGTAGCCTACTGTATACCAGCCATGTTTTCTGAAAAACACTACATAGGGATTATATTTTCTCTCAGTAATGTCATTTCTTTCCATTGAATAATATTCCATTACAAGGGTCTGTCTTTTTTCCATTCCTTCTTCCAGAAGTGCAAAAATTTCCTGTTCAAAAGGATAATAGCTTCTTACATTCATTTCCACTCTGTTTCCCATAATATCGGAATAATCACTTCTGTAGCGTAAAATGGAGGAAAGAAGTTTTTCTCTGATAGAATTTACTTCTTTTATATAGGGATAACTTTCCTGTTTTTCAGGCACTTCCATAAGAGTCAGGAGAGCAAGTAATTCCCTTGAGGTAAATTCAAAGGAAGGAAAAATCTTAAAATTATTTAAAACCCTTATGCCATTGTCAAAATATACCGGTATACCTGAAAGACCCAGGTCTGTAATATCACGATAAATGGTTCTTCTTGATACTCCGAAATCTTTTGAAAGCTCTGTGGCGCTTAATCTGTCTTTTTCAGAGAGAGAAGAAAGTTTCTGAAGCAGTTTTATAATTCTTTCTGTTGTATCCATAAATTTCCTATCTTAATTCTATATCTTCATTATTGCTGACTATATTCGTAATAATAACTTACATCTCTATCATTCCGGCTTCTTATATTAACGGTATGACGGTATAAGATCATCTATATTTTTATATTCTCTTGTTTTTCCTACAGGCCATTTAATCAATGGAGTCAATTGCAATACATCCTTTTTTCATACCACACATTGTTTTTTAGACTTTTATTTTAGAAGTATTTCTTTACTATGTCAATATTTAAAAATTGCTTTAAACCCCTTACAATGTTATAATTTTAATGGAACTTGATGAAAGAAGTTATAACTATGTCTTTACCCTTGTGCGTTAAATTTATGGGTTCGAAATCCACAGATTCGCCATATAAAACATTCCATAAAAAATATAATTCAACAGTGACATGCTATGTCACGGTAATAGTGTATAGTTTTAATATATTTTATTATTTTGCAGGTATTTTAATAAAAAATGAAGAAATTGAAGAAATTTAAGTAAATTTATAAGAGCATGTTAGAAAATAATTTAAAATTAAAGAGGATAAATTGAATAATTAGCAAATAATTCTTAAATAAAATAAAGTCAGAAAAAAAATTTGATAGTCTTCCGTTAGTACTTTGATTTAGAAAAAATGGTTAATTGTCTAGGTTTTATCAATTTAAAAAAGCTAGATATTTCAAGGTTAATTTATAATCAAAGTATTAGCGGAACAGCATCCGTTTTCCTTTATTTCAATAAATGCCTGACCTTCCTCATGCAGGTAATCTTCGTCCCACTCGTCCATCTCGTATATGTTCCATGTGCCAATTAATTCAGTGTCTATTGTTTTTTTCATGTTTTTACTCCTTTATTGCTATCCGGGTTTATTTTTGATCCATTAAATGGTATATCATCTGGGCCACTCGTTAAGGTATGCCAGTAATGCATTTTCCTGCCCTTTAGTTCTGGCAGTACTTTCAATACGAAATTTAGCCGTATAAGCACCATTTGAATAGATTCCTTCAAGGCCTTTTGCTCCTGTTCTAAACCTTGTAATAGAAGGTAAATCAGGATTATAATAATAATTAATACATCTGATTACCTGAGGTATTTCATCTGTTATCTTTTGAAGAAATGCTTCTAAATCTGCTTTACTTCTGACATGTCCGCTGTCTTCCATAGTGAATTTGAATTTTTTAGTGGCAGAAGGAGGAAGTATTTCATCTAAAGTGGATTTGAATTTCTCGCGGAATGTTTCATGAAATATCTGTCCTGCAGGTGACAGTTCAATATAATCTTCCCCTTCTATATTCACATGCTCAACGAGACTCTCATATTTTTCATTCCATTCTTCTTCATATTCACTATGTTTTACAACCTCTCTGGTAGAGTCAAGACTGAAAAGCATTCCACTTGCTTTCATCCATAATTCAAAATCAAGGGCCACAGGCATAGGAGGGAATGCAATAATTTCATCAAACCTTTCATGTTTATAATAGACAGGAGTTTCTGTGGCCTGGCCAAGCATAACTGCTATGGCTATCTGTGCTTTGTATCCTCCTGTGGCATTTATTGCACAGGAGGACTGGGAATATGAACGAATAATTTTACATATTGTTTTGGCAAGATTTCTGAGTCCATAGGTTCTAAATCTTTTAGGTAATTCATCCTGGAGATCGTCTATTTCAAAGGATTCTACTCTATGTCCTTTTAACTGATAATAATGTGTAAGAATTGTATTTATAGCTCTTCCGTCTTCTGTAGCAGAATAGCAGAATAATAGATTGCAGCCTGGAGCAATGTATTTTAATTTAAGCATACTTTCTATAGAGTTAATTTCTGCTCCGCAAATTTTTTCTCCCGGAGAAAAGCCAGAGATTTTTTCGGAGAGATTTTTCCATGTTCTGTCCCTGAAAGAAATTACGAGTTCTTTTTCCTTTTCTGTTAGTTTATCAGGTGTATCTTTAAATTTATTTAAAAGTTTATTCAAATTTGAAAAAAGACTTGTCCCTGCAGTGCAGATAAGATTTTGTATATTCATTTTCTATTATACTCCCTTAAAAATGAAATTTTATATTGACTTGAAGTTACAGTAACTTTATTATAAAGATAAATAAGTTAATAGTAAAGGAGAATAAACATGAATAATGCTCTTATAATAACAGTTGGTACAAGCCCTGAACCGGTAATTTATTCTTTGAAGAGATTACAGCCTGATATGGTTGTTTACCTCTGTACCGGAAATGAAGCCGGTAAAAAGAACGGTTCTGTAGAATATCTGGATACTATCAGTAAAGAATATACCATTTCTCCATCGAAAATGAAATGCCTGGAAGTCCAGGACAGCCCTTCCTGTATTGGAGACCTCTGTCTTAAATTCTATGAAGGATACAGATGGCTGAGAAATGCCGGGTATCCCGATGAACAGATTGTCTGTGACCCTACGGCAGGAAGGAAATGGATGAGTGCCGCAGCTACAATGGTTGCTTCTCAGCTTGGCCTTGATATGTTTTATGTAGATGCAAAATGGGATAAAGGTAAGGTAGCAGAAAATTCCATGCAGGTAGTCTCTCTCGGTAATCCCTATGAACAGACGGGATTTTTAGAAATAGAGAGAGGAAGGATACTTTTTAACAGATATTTCTACGTTTCTTCCGGAGAGATTTTTACACGTTTAAAAGAAAGAACTCATAACAGTACTGTAAGAGATCTTTATTCTGGACTCGAAAAAATAAGTAAAGCATTTCAAGACTGGGATAATTTTGTTCATTACAGCAGAGATATAAAACCTGATTTTATAGAAGGAATAAATGCTCTGGAAAGATATATTTCTTCTGCATCACATGTGCCTGATGAACTTGCTGGATTTAAAGATAAACTATTATCTATGGCAGAATTACTTGATAAGGTCAATGAGCTTAAAAGAAAATTCGGCAGTCCGGAGCCTGATATTAAAATTACTGTAGACCTTGTAAAAAATGCTGAAAGGAGAATTGTCCAGGGCAGATATGATGATGGAGTGGCAAGACTTTACAGGGCTTTTGAGTCTATAGAACAGCTTCTTCTGTGGAAAAATTACGGAATTAATGCAGGTAAAGTAAGTGAAGAAGATTATAAAAAAATTGGTGCAAAATATGATAAATATAAAGAGTGTTTTGGCTGTCACGGAAATATATCTTTAGATATGGGTTTTGCTTTTCTTTATCTGGCAGGTGACTTTGCAGCAATGGAAATTGTTAACAGGGTTCAGAGTAGAAGGGTTATATATAAGAAAATTTTTACTGCTTTAACTCCTGATAAAGAAGTTACTGAAAAAAAGACCGGTCTGGAATTCAGAAATTCTTCTATTCTGGCTCATGGCTTTGTCCCAATTTCAAAAGAAATTGCTGAAACTTTTCTTTCTGATATGAAAAATATTGTAGATGTATGTTACAGGCATATATCTAAAGAAGAGGTAAATATATTATGGGATAAGTTTGATTTCCCGAAGATAGAAAAGATATTATGAAAACTGAATTGAAATTGGAGATATTTTTGATATAATAAAATTACAGCTTATACTTAAAAAAGATGAAACTTCCTTTTAGAAAGAGATACTAAAAATGCTGGCTCTACAATTTGACTCCTGAACATTTAATTAAGGCAGGTGAAAAATATGGATTTATCAGACAGAATTTCAACAGATCCTTCAATATGTCATGGAAAAGCATGTATAAAGGGAACCAGGATTATGGTGTCTGTTATCTTAGATAATCTGGCTGCATGTGTTACTCATGATGAAATATTAAAAAGTTATCCTGCTTTAAAAAAAGAAGATATTCAGTCTGCTATATCATATGCGGCAGAACTGGCACGTGAAAGATTTGTTATGATCAGATAGGGAGAAATAATGAATAATGAAATTTAAAATTGACGAAAACCTTCCTGTTGAATTTGCCGATTTACTTCGTGAAGCTCATTATGATGCCTTAACTGTATCTGAACAAAAATTAGA
>JAKJGF010000373.1 GCA_022704525.1 Bacillota bacterium
CAGATTTCACTCCAACCATCTCATCTTTCTTTATTAATTACAATATTTATAGGTTCTTCCTTTTCTGAAGAAATCCTTTTCTGGCAACTTTACTTTTTTAGAAGGAATTCTTGCTAAATCAGAGAATAGTAAATCTATAGAAAAAGTTTATTTTTACTTAATACTATTGTATTTGGCAGGCATTTTTTTATGAGCAATATAAAAAACGTTAATCCCTGACTTATAGATATTGTAAAAAAATTATAAGGAAATAAATGGACTCAGGTGTGGACGCTTTTGAAAAAACAAAATCTAGTGCTATTGTTTCGCCTACATTATCTAAAAGTTTGTTGAGACTTAGAAAACTCATTATAATATCTTTATTTTCCTCTCTTTCTTTTCTTATAATGAGTTATCTGGAGTTTTCTCTTTTGCCGTCTTTTCCCATGCTTAAATATGATGCCAGTGATGTGCCTGCTTTGATATTAGGTTTTTCTATGGGTACATCGGCAGGTATATATGTGATGATATTGAAGAATTTTATGTATCTTTTATTGAGTGGTAAAGGATTTACTTACCTTGGTATAGGCCCTTTTATGAATTGTCTCGCAGGTTCTGCAATGGTATTTGTAGCTACAAAAGTATATTTTTTAAAACCCGGTAAAAAAACTGCCATACTGGGTCTTACCATTGGTACATTATTTATGACTCTTATTATGGTTCCTATAAATTATCTTCTCTTAAGTATATTACCAGTTTTATTTCCTTATCTGAGTGATTATTTTTCTCCAGATAAAGCACTGATTTTTATATTTTCAGGGGTTTTGCCTTTCAATTTGCTTAAAGGTTTTCTTACATCAGTTTTTTCATTTTTCTTATATAAAAAGATCAGTCCTTTTATTAAGTTTACTGTATAGAGATTTTCATTCTTATAAAGCTATCAGCAGTCAGCTATCAACAATCAACCTGGGAAACTGAAAGCTATAATTAGAGAGAGGCTTTTTATTATGGAAATATTTAATCAAGACAAATGGTTTTGGGATAAATCAGCTCGAAATAGAATCTTTGCTCATGCTCTGGAGGAAAGGATTTATCTTGGGAAAACCGATTTTCAAAAAGTCCAGATTTTTAGATCCCATAGTTTTGGTAAGATATTAGTTTTAGATGATGATATTCAATCCAGTGAATTTGATGAATTTATTTATCATGAATCCCTTGTACATCCTGCTATGCTTACTCATCCAAAGCCTGCTAAGGTTCTTATTATAGGTGGAGGTGAAGGAGCGACTCTCAGAGAAGTTTTAAAACACAGAACTCTTGAAAGAGTTGTAATGGTGGATATTGATAGAATATTGATAGAACTCTGTCAGAAATATTTACCTGAATGGTCTAAGAATTCTTTTCAGGATAAAAGACTTATAATGATCTTTCAGGATGCAAGAGAATATCTATTAAACTCTAAAGAAGAATTTGACATTATAATAAGTGATTTAATTGATCCATTACCTGATAGTCCTGCCCGTTTTCTTTTAACAAAGGAATTTTATGAATTAATTAAAACCAGACTTTCATCTAATGGTATTTTTATAATACAGTCCTCTATGCTAAGTATAAGAGATACTTACTTACATTCCCTGTTTTATAGAACCCTTACTTCAGTTTTTTCTATTGTTCGTTCTATGGGTGTTTTTATCCCATCTTATTGTAATAGCTGGAGCTTTATAATGTCTTCTGATAAAAATGATCCTCTACTTATTACTGAACATGAATTGCTCTATTCTATAAAAGAAAGAGTAGAGGGTGTCCTCTCTTTTTATGATTATGAAGCTCATAAAAGTCTTTTTTCATTGCTTAAACCCATAAGGAAGGCTTTAGAGAATCAGAAGTCTATTCTTACAGATGATACTACAGAATTACTTTCTGATCTTCGAAGATATACGTGAGACGTGTGGGGGCAGACATTGTTCTGCCCCATTACTCATCATCCATTACCTCTTTAAAAATTGTGGAATAAAAATTGCAATCCCTTTATTGTTTCTTATTGACTAAGAGAATGTTAAAGAATATAATGAATCTGGATGTGTCTTATGTTTTATTATTAGATAGAAGTGAGTGATAATTTCGTGGAATTTCCAATTCCGAGAATTACCTATAAAGATATATTAGAGATTATTTTTATAGCCTTTTTTATTTATCAACTCTTACTGTTAATAAAAGGAACCAGAGCTATTCAGATACTGCAGGGTCTGGGAGTTCTACTGGTCTCTCTCTGGATATGCAATCTTTTTTCTTTAAGAACTCTTTATTGGATTTTAAATAATGTCATTGTAGTGATATTTGTAGCTATTCCTATAGTATTTCAGCCTGAGCTTCGGAGAGCTCTCGGTCAGATAGGAAAAGGTGGGATCTTAAGTCTTTTCTCCAGTGGAGAAGAAGAATTTATCTGTATGATAGATGAGATTGTAGACGCCTGTTTTCATATGTCCAGAAAAAAAGTGGGAGCTATTATTGTAATAGAGAGAGATATAGGTTTAGAAGAGTTTATGGAAACAGGTACTCCATTAAATTCTAAAATTACTTCCAGATTGATTCAGACTATATTTTTTCATAATTCTCCACTTCACGATGGT
>JAKJGF010000374.1 GCA_022704525.1 Bacillota bacterium
TCTATAACATCCCGGGGAAAATCCTTATCAAAGGAATTATTTTTTCCTGTTAATATATTATATATTTCATTATAATTACCATCACCAAGAACTATTTTTGCCGTCCACTCCTCATGAGTTTTACCACATATACGTTCAAAGACATGGGAAAGAGGACCATGGCCTATATCATGAAGAAGGCTTGCCACCTGTACCAGAAGCAAAAATCTTTCCTTTTCGTCCTTACTCAAATAATAAAAAGGGTTGGTAGATAAAGATAGAAGATGTGATATTATTTTAGTTCCCAGGAAAAATACCCCCAGAGAATGAGCAAAGCGAGTATGTTCTGCACCGGGATAGGTAATAAAAGTCGTTCCCAGTTGCCTTATTCTCCGAAGACGCTGAAATGTAGATGAATCAACCAGTTCCAGTATCAGAGAAGGTTCAAGAAGTATAAATCCAAGAACAGGATCATTTATAACTTTATGTTTCTTTTTATTATACATGATAAGGAAGATTCGAAATACAGAGGGAATTTCCTGTGTGTTTATCGAATTTAATAAAAATTATAAGTCATAAAAGGAGTACCACCCGTTGGAACCTTTCATCAAAACCTTCATACTCTGTGACAGTATAGGAAAAGACCTGTCTGAAAGACCTGTCTTATCGGGAATATTTAATAAAATAAAAGCTATTACATATCCATCTACTATCTCATTCTGTATAGTTACCGAATGGGTTGTAGGTAAGGGAAACTATACAGAAGAAATAAAAATTCTTACAACCGGGAAAGATAAGCTTTATTATGAAGTTTTAAAGCGCAAATTTAACTGTGAGAAAGACTTTGCTGTAAAAAGATTTTTATTGTCTTTAAAGAAATTCCCCCTTTATAAACCCGGCCTCCTCTGGTTTCAGGTTTATCTGAATGAAAAAATCTTCACAGATGTCCCGGTAATATTAGAGACAAAAGTTTCCAGAATAATAGGTGGGAAAAAATAGTTTCTATAAAAAATTATTAAAGGAATTCTCTTTAGAGCAGAAGAATATATTATAGTCTATTTCTTAACGTAACATAAATTATTCAGAGTGAAGAGTAAACCATTGATGACTGCTCACTTATTTATGGAAAGTTATGAAATTAACTATAATATAAAAAATCTAATGGGCATAATTATATTTAATAAGGAGGTTATCTATGAAAAAAAATTATATAACTAAGATTATTGTATTTGTAATAATTGCCTGTATTGCAGTAAGTTCACTGTCTTCCTGCTGCTGTACCCTGTGTAATAAGCTAGACAACGAATCGACTCCCGGTACATCCACAGATATAACACCCGGAGCATCTACTTCAGTATCAAAGAATACACCGGAACCAGGCCAGACCGGGAGTGAAGAGGAAGTAAAGATTGATGCCCTCTATTATCTAAGTGGCAAACCTCCCTCAGGAGGTACCAGTGAGGTTACAATAAGAATCAGCCCCAATTCAAAAGGAGAATTAAGTGTAGCTTTTGGTGAAAGTGAAGCCCGTGGAACGGGTGATATGTGGAAATCTTCCGGATGGATGGCAGTAGTTCTTTCTACAATGCTTCTTGGGAAAAAAGCCACAGATTATGAATTTTACTTCGGTGTAAAGGGAAAAATAGACGGACCCAGTGCAGGATGCCTTATGACTGCTGGAGTGCTTGCAGCATTACGAGGACAGAAGATAAAAGAAGAAGTCACTATGACAGGCACTATAAACCCTGATGGTACAGTAGGCCCTGTAGGAGGTATACCTCAGAAACTGGAAGGAGCGGCTAAAAAAGGGAAAAAGCTCGTCCTCGTACCTGCAGGAGAAAGAACATCTCTTGATATGGCTACAAATAAACCGGTAGACCTTGTTGAAAAAGGCAAAAAACTTGGAATAGAAGTAAAAGAAGTCTCCAATATATATGATGCATATGAACTCTTAACAGGTGATACTCTTCCAAAACTTGGATCTAAAGACTCATCACCCCGTCTCCCATCAAAAGCCTTTGACAGATTTAAAGCAAAAGCAAAAGAATGGTACGGTAGATACAAAGAAGCCAGGGGTATATATAAATCCTTTCCTCAGGACTATCAGGAATATTTTGGACCCTATGTAACACAGGTTGATTATGTAGCAAAAAAAGCTGACAGTGCTCTCGCTCAGGGTATGGCATGTGTGGCATATGACAGAGCCTTTCAGGCTGCAGCTGAAATGGAAGCTATCGTCCTTGGTATGAATATGGTACAGCGTTATGCAGAAACAGGAAACTTCGATGATGTTATAGACTATATAGAAAGTAAGGAAGCAGTTAAAACAAAATTCAGTGCAGCTCTCGATTCTCTCAAAGCACAGGATATAGTAACTACAAGTGATTACATAACATTATTTGATTCCTACAGTAAAGTAAGTATAGGTGAAGGATTAATTCTACTGGGAGATGATAAAATCGCTGAAATAGAGAGAAAGATAAAAGATAAATCCTATACTCAGGAACAGGCCATAGTTGATCTATTTTATTCAGCTCTCTATTATGCCAATGCAAGTTTATATCTTACTGCTTCAAAAGATTCCCTTGAAATAGCAAAAGGATTTGGAAGTCCTGCTACT
>JAKJGF010000375.1 GCA_022704525.1 Bacillota bacterium
TTTTAACATAAAAATTCAATTCGACATTTAAAGATACAATCCTTTATAAGATATTTTTCTTTAAGATTAAACCTTCTCCACTACAGGAGGAGCAGTGTATTTAAATAATAACACCATTTCATCGCCCAGCTTAATCTTATCTCCATCCATAAGAGGTCTCGGTTTAATAACCTGAACACCGTTCAGAAAAGTTTTATTTTCATTTTTTTCATTGATTAAATAAAACTTATTATCTTTCTTTTCTATACAGGCGTGAAGTCGGGATATACTCTTATCTTTGCCAGAAAGTTCTATTTCCCTGGGGACTTCAGTCTTTTTTGATTTTCTCCCCATACGAATTAATTTCTTATTTAACAAAAAAGTCTTACCTGTATCAAGACCTTCTATAACTTTTAAAGAAGGGGATTTACTTAAGGAAGGGTGGCCTGAAAAAGTATATTCCAGAACTGTTTTGCCGAGTTGTATTATATCACCTTCTTCAAGTCCCTTTTTTATAACAGAGAGAGAATTAACGAGAAGTTCACCCTTTTCATCGTCCAGTTTTATACAGAGCCATCCCTGGTCAAAGATTAAACTCCCACAGTATTCTCCTACAGTTTCATCTGAAAGCTCAATATCCTTTCTTTCAGTTCCTTTTCTGCCTATAATAACTTTATCACCTGTTGTATGTTTATCTAAAATGAATTCACTACCCTCATCAGGGCCGCTTATTACTTTAAATTTATGAGCTTCTTTAAAGTCCTTTATAACTGTTTTTTCATCTTCCTCATCCTCTTTCTCATCCTCTTCATTATAATCATCTTCTACCTCTTCTATTTCCACCTCAGACATAATTTCCTCAGACTGTCTTACATCCTCAGGGTCTTCTTCTATTTCATCCACGGAAATAGGAAATAATTTCCCCGAATTTCTATTAAGTAATATCATTCTGACCTGACCCATTTTGATAATATCTCCTTCTTCCAGTAATCTGAAAGCCTCATGGGAAACCTCAATCTTATTAACTATTGTTGGTGTAATAGCTCCTTTATGATGAATTATGGCGAATTTTCTGTCTTTAGACATCCACTTGAGGGTGGCCTGTTCTACTGAGACAGAAGAAGAATCCAGTAGAATCCAGCCTTTTCTTTCTGCAACAGTAAGCTTTCCTATAGGTATAAGAAATTTATCCAGTGAATACTCTTTACCTTCTTCAAGGCCTGATATTATTTTAAGGAAATAACCGGTTCTATATTCTGTTACACCATCTTCATCCATTACTCCTTCTTCCTGAGAAATCTCTTTACCGGGAAAAATGAATTCAACATGAGACATCTCCTGTTTGTCTTCTTCTATAGAAAGAGGCTTTTTTCTTCGATATAAAAAGGTATTCTTTCCTATAACAATATGATTTCCATTCTGAAGATGGGTCGGTCTATTTAAAACTATTCCATCTATAAAGGTGGGATATGTTGTTCCTGTCACATAATCCATTACATGGGTATTTTTACTAGGATCCCAGTAAATTCTGGCCTGGAGTGTTGAGATTGTCTCTTCTGTATCTGTTATAAGAATATCATTTATTCTTGTATCTCCCGGTAATTTCCGTCCAATAGACAGGGGAGTTTCTCCTAATACAAAGGTTTTATTTGTATCTTCTCCTTCAAGTACCTTAAGTTCATAAATTATATCCTCTTTTATCGGTTTTATACTGGAAGACTCTGATCCTGTGAGTGCAGAATATATTCTTGAGAAAAATCCCTCACTCTGAGGCATAGAATTCACTTCTCCCTTCTATTTTTTAAAATTTTCATAGTATCTTTCCTCTTACTCAGTACATAAGAATTATCATAGTCTAAATCCAGAGATTTATCATAACATTCCAGAGCTTCTTTATATTTTCCTTGTTCATATAAGACATTTCCTTTATAATACCAGACACCGGGAGCATCAGGTGCAAGCTCTAAACACTTATTTAAATATATCAGAGCTTCTTCATATTTTTCTTCTTCATATAAAATAAATCCCATATCAGCCAGGGCATTAGTATCTTCAGGAGACAGAGTTAAAATCTTTTCATAATATTTAGCTGCTTCTTTATATTCTTCCTGCCCCAGTAAAGCAACACCCTTATTTCTAAGAGCAGAAATATTATCAGAGTTTAAGGCCAGAATCTTATCAAAACATTTAATTGCTTCTTTGTTTTTTCTCCAAGCCACAAGAGCTTCTCCTTTACTTTGCAAAATCGAGAGATGATTCGGATTTACTTCTAAAGCCTTATCAAAACATTTAATAGATTCTTCATAATTCTTTTCATTAACTAAAATCAATCCCTTAATATACCATGCTTCTATAAAGTGCGGTTCACTTTTTAAAGTTTCATCAAAACATTTCATAGCCTCTTCATATTTTTCCTGATTATAAAGTATATCTCCCTTATGATAAAAAGCAAGAACATATAGAGGATCCAGATTTAAAACTCTATTAAAACAGGTAAGAGCTTCTTCGTATTTTTTTAGTTCTTTCAAAGCTAGGCCCTTATCAAACCATGCATCTACAAATTTCGGATCAAGGCTTAATACCTTTTCATAACATTTAATTGCTTCATCATACCTTCCC
>JAKJGF010000152.1 GCA_022704525.1 Bacillota bacterium
AAAGAGGAAAAACCAAAAGCGGCAATAATAAAAAAAGAGAAAATAAAACCGCCGGTAATGGAAGTAGAGAAACCATTAATAGAGAAAAAACACAGACCCATAGTGTTTAAAGAAGAGTTACAGGATCTGAAACTGACTAACAACGAAGTCTATGAAGATATATTAGAAGATGAAAGCCATAAAAATGATGAAATAACAAATTTTGAAGATAAAAAGGATTTTTTCTTCCAGGATGCAGGAAAGAAGTCTACCTCTGAAGAAAATTCTAATAGAGAAATTTTACCTGATAAAGAAAAACTTAAAGAAAGTTATTTTCATTATAATTTAGGCATAAAATTAACCCGGTCAGGAGAATACAGGTTAGCTATAGATGAATATAAAAAAGCAACAGAAATAAATCCAAATTTCCTGGAAGCTTATAATAATATGGCTAACCTGTCAGAGATTACAGGTGAAAAACAAAAAGCTCTTGAATATTATACTAAGGGGTTAAACATAGATGATAGTAATGCATCTCTTCATCAAAATATAGCATTATTATTATGTGAACTGAATAATCTTAAAGAAGCCCTTAAGCACATAAAAAAAGCAAAGGAGCTGGAACCGCAGAATATATATATATTATCAGATATGGGTGTTATATTATTAGAAGATAACAAATTATATGAAGCAACAGAGTGTTTTTATGAGGCACTGGACATGGAACCTGATAATCCCATTTTAAATTATAACCTGGCCTGTATATTTCAAAAACAGGGTGAAAAAAAAGAAGCCCTTGACAGATATAAAAAGGTATTGGATTTAGATCCATATAACTATTACAGCTATTTTAACCTGGCCAAAATATATATTGAAAGTAAAAAATTAACAGAAGCAATTCGTTGTCTAAAAAAAGCAATGGATATTAATCCCTATGATTCAGATATATATTGTGAGCTTGGAGGATTATATTATCAGGAGAAAAAATATGAAACAGCATACTATTATTATAGCACTGCATCTAAATTATCGCCTGATAATCCCGGTATAAAATATAATTTAGCCTTAACACTGGCTAATCAAAAAAAGTTAAAAGAATACACTGAAGAACTTGATAAAGCTTATAAAATGGCTATTAAATGTAAAGATCAGTATGTGTTACATCTTATAGAAAATGCCATACAAAATTTTACTTAAAAATATAGTCAATTGACATAAAGAAATATTAAATTTATAATTAACTTAAGAGACTAATTTCTCAGAGAGCCGTAAGTATAAGTCGAGTAATTATGGAGGTGCCTGAAATGGCGGATAGCGCTGAAGTGAATAAAATAATTGATGAATTGAAAAGCCAGGGGCCAGCAGCAAGTAAAATGGCAGCAGAATTTTTAGATAAACTTGATAATAAAACAGAAGCTGACCCTTTTATAGAAGCGCTTACATCAGATAATTCCCTGGTTAGAAAATTTGCTGCAGAAGGGTTAGGAAAGCTTTCGGACCAGAGAGCTGTCCCACATCTAATTGAAGCATTAGCAGATGAAAGTATGTCTGTACGTAAATTTGCGGCAGAAGCTCTGGGTAAATTAGCTAATCCTGTTGCAGTTAAACCCCTTATAAATAAACTTAAAGATGAAAATATATATGTAAGGAAAGCTGTAGCAGAAGCCCTGGGTAAATTAGAAGATAAATCATCAGTAGATCCTCTCATAGAAGCTTTAGAGGATCAAAATCTTTATGTAAGATGGGCTGCTGTAGATTCTCTTGGAAAGTTAAATGATAAAAAAGCCGTAGAGCCTCTTATCAAAATGTTAAAAGACAAGGAATCCTATGTCAGATGGGCAGCTGTAAAAGCCCTGGGTGAACTTAAAGACAAAAAAGCAATAGAACCTCTAAAAGAATCCCTTTCAGATGATGATGCTATGGTAAGAATTTCAGCAAAGGGTTCAATAAGTAAACTATCAACAATGGAAGAAAGTGCTACCATTCAAAGACCTGGTTTAATGCATGCACCGGCAACAGAGCGGCTGATTCCTACTCCAAAAAAAGGACAATTAACTCCAAAAATTCCCGATACATCAGTAGCACCCAGCCGTATGCTTGAAATTAAACCAAAAAAGAAACTTCTTGAATCCAAAAAAGAACTATCTTCACGGGAGGAAGAACAGATAATAGAAAAAAATCAACCTCTTGTCAGACAAAATCCAACAGTACCACTTCCGGAAAAAGGAGCAAAACTTAAATTTATGAAAAGCAGTGAAAAAGAGGTTAAAGCCAAACCACAGTTATCTCTTAATAAATCTCCCGATGTAGCAACTCAGGAAGAATTACCTCCTTTGAAACTATCTCCAGAAGAAGCAGAAACCCCTGTAGCAGAAGAAGCAGGAGAAGATGAAAGCAAAAAACAACCTATGACTTCGGCCGAAATAGCACGACAGGCATTAATGAAAATGCGTGAGAAACGAACTAAAACCCCGAGTGGTGACTCTTCAGACCTACAATCTGAAGAACCATCACCAGGGAAAAAGACAAAAAGTATATTACGAAGTAATGCCTTTCAGGCTGCTTTAAAAAGATTAAAAGAAAAATCTGAAGGTCCACCAGGTGAAGAGAAGCCTTCACTCAAAACTGATGAAGCACTTCCTCAGAAGCCAACACTTGTAAAAAAAGCAACTCAGCCAGTTAAAGAAGAAAAACCTGATTATCCTTCTGCAGAAGAAGTAGAAACACCCCATATAGAAGAAGAAATTCAAGAGGATGAATTCGATGATATAGAGAAAATATTTAATATTCTTATGGGTGCTCTTAAAGACGAAGATCCATCAGAAAGAAAAACAGCAGTTATTTCACTTGGAGAATTAGCTGATGCCAGAGCTGTAGATTCTTTAATAGAAGCTCTTTACTGTGAAAAAGATATACAGATTAAATTACTTATAGAAGAAGCTCTCGGAAAAATAAGAGATGGAAGAGCAACTGATCCTCTCATAGAAATGCTTCAGGACGAAGATCCTGAAGTAAGAAGGAAAGCAGCAGAAACACTTGGTATAATCGGAGAACAAAGAGCAGGAGATGCTCTTATAAAAGCACTTCTTGATCCTGAAGCATCTGTCAGAGGCAATGCTATTATGGCTCTTGAAAAATTACGTCCTTATGGAGCTGTTCAATCATTGATTGGACTTTTAAAAGATGAAAGCTCAAGTATAAGAAAGACAGTAGTAGAAACACTTGGTAACTTTGGAGATAGAAAAGCAGTAGATGGCCTTATAGAATCTCTTAATGATGATGATTCTTCTGTCAGAACCAGCAGTACTGTGGCTCTCAGCAAACTGGGAGATGCAAAAGCTCTTCCCCATCTTAAAAAGGCTCTCAATGATCCGGACTTCTTAGTAAGTATGTATGCACAGACTGCTATAAAGAATTTAGAAGAAGGTGCCGGTACAGGACCGGCCCCATCAGCATTACCTTCACTGGAAGACGATCTCTATGGTGCCCCTGCTCCGCGAAAAGATATTACCCCTGTAGAAACCGAATCTCCTGCCATCTATGAGACAGAGGGAGAAGAAATTCATGACCTGGTAACAGATAGTATCTCTAACATACCAGAGACTGTAGAAAACACTGTAACTATAAGTCAACTGGAAGAAACCTGTAAGGAACAAGAGGAAAGACAATTCGGCCAGGAATATAAACCCGGGCCAACAGGTTTCCCGGGACCGGTATCAGTAGGACAGGCACAGGATACATTAGAACAAGCGTATCCATCAACACAGGAAGAACTTCCACCATCACAGACCTATGAAGAACCTTATAAGAAATCTTCTGAACCAGTTATAGAAGATATTCAGACTGTCCAGGAAGAGCTTTATTCTGATGTTAAAATAAAAGCCAAAACAACAGATACTACGGAAACAATGGACGAAATTTCCAAAGAACCGCCTAAACCTTCTGATGATATAGTTGATGACTATGAAATTTCAAGAGAGGAATTATTAAAACCAACCTTTAGACGTCCCTTATATACCCCTCCTCCATCGCTTATAGATGATGTAAAAGTAATAAAAGATCAGATAAAACAGCTAAGAGATGCAGATAAGAAAAAACGTCAGGAAGCAGCTGAAGAATTAGGAAAATCACAAAACCTGGCAGCAGTAAAACCGCTTATAAAAGCTCTTAAGGATGCAGACCCCCATGTAAGATGGAAAGCAGCCAAGGCTCTGGGAACACTCCGGGATGAAAGTGCTGTTGAAGAAATTAAACGATTATTAAATGATAGCAAAAATTTTGTCAGAGAATATGCAGCTGAAGCACTCGGATCAATTGGAGATTTAAAAGCAGTAGACACACTTATGGGCAAAGGTCTGAGAGATAAAGATGCCCATGTAAGATTAAAAGTAGTACATGCTCTGTTAATCTTAGGTGATCCTAAAGCTATAGATGCTATAAAAGAAGCAAGAAAAAAAGAAGGCATATTTAATTTTAGAATGAAAAAAGAAATGGATCTGGCCGTAAAACAACTGGAAGCTAACATATAAATTATTATTAGCTATCAGCAATCAGCCTTCAGCTTTCAGCTTTTCCTTAAGCTGATATCTTTAAACATAATTGGAGGTTTGGGGTAATTAATTAAAATTTAAAACCCCAAACTCTATGAATTTCATGAATGAAAAAGAACTGAGAAAAATAATTGAACAGACTAAATAAGGGTGATAGTCTTCCACTAATACTTTGATTTAGAAAAAATAGCTAATTAATTAAGTTTTTAGAATCGAACAAGACCAGTTATGACAGAGATAATTTATAATCAGAGTACTAAAGGAACAGCAGTTATGATTCTAAACTTTCAGACTTAAAAAAATTGCCCTGTACTATTTACTTTTTAAAAATCTGTAGTGATAATTTACTAGCAAAATTATTCAGAAGATTAGATAAATAATTGAACAGTGAGCAGTGATAGATTTTACTGTTCACTGTTCATAGTTCACTGCTCTCTAAATTAATTACTGAAGATATTTCACTATTCAGCTCTAACAGCTTTATAAAATAATAGTAATAATATATAGAATTTGTTAATTTTCAAGGAAGGAAAAGAATCTAAAAATTATGAGTGAAAAAAAACCGTTATCTGATTATTCTCGTCAGAGAGAGCATTTCTTATCACAGGAAATGATAAAGATGGATAGATATAAACCCGAAAAAACCTCTGAGCCTAAAAACCTGTCCTTCATTCGACTGACTCTGGATGATGATATATATGTTCCACCAGAATCACCATCAAAAAAACATCAACATTTTCTTAAAATAGCAAGAAATCAAGTTTTAAAAATGGACAATAGAAGAAAAGATTTTCTTAAAAAAGCAGCAAAAGAAATGGTAAAAGACGTTCTGGGACAAGAATTTGGTAAAAGTTTTATGAATGATAAGGGATTTTTGCATATGCAGGAGACTATAACAAATAAAATATTAAATAACCCGAATTATAAAGAACTCCTCCAGAAACTACTTGGACTTATGGGAGATTCAGAATAAATAGCTTTCACCTTTCAGCATTACATTACTTCCCCAACAAATATCTTTAGTTAAGGGAGATTTTCCCCGAGGATCAATTTCTATATGTAGCCAGTAAATAAAAGCTGACTGCTGATAGCTTAATATGCCCGGTCAATAATCCTCTCAAGTTCCGCAGGATCATAAGCATTAGCCAGTGCTTCTTCTCGTGATATAATCTTTCTAGAAAAAAGGTCTTTAAGGGCTGCCGCCTGTGTTTTCATATCAGATTCTTTTTCCATAAGTTTACCAATTACCAGGAGTTCTCCTTCTCTAATAGCTCTCTTTGCCTTTGCAGAACCAGGAGGTATCATAAATTCCGTGGCAACTACTCTGCCTCTGGCCTTGGATCTGGCTACAAGAGTCTGTGAAAATATCCCCTGGAGACAGCTGGACAAAAGTGCCCTGATTTTATCTCTTTTTTCCTCAGGGAAAACATCTATAATATGATTAATGGACTGAACAACACCTGACATTCTTATAATAGCAAGAACCAGCATCCCTGAGCTTGCAAGGGCAATACATTCTTCTATAACCTGTTCATTTTTCAAATCACTTACGGCTATAACATCAGGGGCCTGACGAAGAACACTATTTAATGCACTCAAAATAGAAAGAGTATCTGATCCGACTTCTCTCTGACATATTATACTCTGTTTATTACGATGGACAAATTCTATAGGATCTTCTATTGATATTATAAGACATGACCTGTGTTCATTTATAAAATCTATCATAGAAGCAAGAGTGGTAGTTTTCCCACTCCCCGCAGGTCCTGCAATAATAACAAAACCGCTACTTAAAGCAAGACACTTTTTTAGCTGTGGAGGAACTCCTAATTCTTCAAGACTGAGAGGTTTGGGTGGCATAATTCTTATAGAAGCTCCAAGAGTACCTCTCTGGAAAAAGATATTTATCCTGAACCTGGAAAGGCCTCTTACACTGTAAGCAGTGTCAAACTCCTTATCCTTTAAAAGAGTCATTTTCTGAACATCAGACAGCAGTGGTTCCAGTAAAATCTGAGTATCCTGGGGTCTAAGTAAATCTTTACTTACAGGGGTCAGCCTGCCATCAATTCTGAATGTCGAAGGACTGCCTACAGCAAGATACATATCAGAGGCACCGCGTTTCACCATTAATTGTAATAATTCTTCCAGGTTCACTCTTAATTACACCCCTTTAAGTAAGGATGAGGATTGCCTCACCCCTGCTCTCAACCTGCAACTCTCTTTATTATACTTCTTCTACTTCACCATCACCATCAAGCCCAAGAAGTCTGTTAAACTCATTGGCATCCTGAGCCTTTGAAAAAGCTTCTTCATACGTAATAATACCCTGTTGATAAAGATCTCTAAGTGCCATATCAAGGGTTTTCATATGATGAATTGCTCCGGCCTGCATTATATTAACAAGCATATGTACTTTTTCTTCTCTAATGACATTTCGAACAGCAGGAGTAACGGTAAGAATTTCCATAGCCATAACACGGCCTTCTCCTTTTGCTCTCGGCATAAGCACCTGAGACATTACACCCTCAAGAATTGAAGCAAGCTGAACACGAATCTGCCCCTGTTGATGACCTGGAAACTGATCAATAATTCTATCTATAGTTGATGAGGCACCGGTAGTGTGTAATGTAGCCAGAACGAGATGACCAGTTTCAGCAGCAGAGATAGCTATTGCTGTAGTTTCAAGATCTCTCATTTCACCGACCAGTATAACATCAGGGTCCTGTCTTAAGGCACGTTTAAGAGCTTCAGAAAAGGAATTTGTGTCAGGTCCCACTTCTCTCTGACTTATTAAACTTCTTTTATCACGATGTAAAAATTCAATCGGATCTTCAATAGTTACAATATGACATCTCTTATTTTCATTGATAAAATCAATTACAGCAGCCAGAGTAGTAGACTTACCGGAACCGGTTGGTCCGGTAACAAGCAAGAGACCTCTTGGTTTCATAGCAAGATCCTTTAATATAGAAGGTAATTTTAATTCATCTATCGTAAAAGGACGGGCAGGAATAGTTCTAAAAGCAGCACCCCAGGTTCCTCTCTGGAGATAAACATTAACTCTGAAACGAGATAACCCTCTGACACTGTAGCCTAAATCCAACTCTTTTTCCATTTCAAAGGTTGCTCTCTGTTTATCAGTCAATATACTGCTCATGGCAGCTCTTATACTATCAGGAGTGAGTATAGTATGTGATGCAGGATAAAGATTTCCATCAATTCTCATCATAGGAGGACTACCTGTTTTAAGATGAAGGTCAGATGAACGGCGTTCAATCATCTCTCTTAAAAGCTTATTAAGATCTATTTCTCCAGATACCTCTGTTACTCTTCCTGTTCTTCTCTTAGGAGTTACAGATGTTGATGTAGACATAATGTCACCTCTCTTATTAGTGAATAGAGATGGAGTGATAGGGGATGGGTAATGGATTTTTCACTTTTCACTTCTTCTCACTTTTAACTATGCTACTGGAGGCGGCGGGAGTCGAACCCGCGTCCAAAGAATTTCAAGATAAAGTCTCTACAAGCTTAGACCGAATTTAGATTTTCGAGATAACAGATCCCTTTCGGTCAAGAAATCTACATCCTTAGCCTTTAAATTTCCTCTTTTCACACAAGGCATTTATGAAAAAAGTAATCGGTCTATGGTGACACCCGATCCTGGTTCCAACCGCAAAAATCAGGCGGATGTTGCTGCATTAAGCAGCAAGAGCTACATCGTAATAATTATCGGCATTTATTGTTTTTACCGCTTTTTTACGAGGCCAACGGCATCCTCGGCTTGCTACTTTAACCTTCCATTCACTGTCGAAACCATTACGCCCCCTTTCTTCAAGTTATTATAGCACAGGTTATGTATCATTTCAAGATAAATTTCGTGAAAGGTAAAACGTGAAAAGTGAAATTTCACGATTCCCTGTCCTTACTGGCTCTCTCTATTCTTCTCTCAGCATCCCTTTTAGCTATACTTTCTCTCCTGTCAAAAAGTTTTTTACCTTTTCCGAGTCCCACTTCAACCTTGGCATAACTTTTACGAAAATAAATTTTAAGTGGAATCATTGTTAAACCTTTAACCTGAGTTTCTGTCTGAATTTTTCTGATCTCTCTTTTATGAAATAATAACTTTCTATTCCTGAGAGGATCATGGTTAATATAACCACCCTTTTCATAGGGTGATATATGGAGATTATAAAGCCAAACCTCTCCCTCATGAACTCTTGCAAAAGAATCTACAAAACTCACTTTACCTTCCCTCAGTGACTTTACTTCACTCCCTTTCAGAACAATACCTGCTTCAAAGCTTTCTAAAATCTCATAAAGATGCCTTGCTTTTCTATTTGTAGCTACTATTTTAACAGGATCTGCCATATAAATTAGCTCTCAGCTTTTAACTATCAGCTATTGGCTTTCTATTCTTCCCTTTACTTTAAAATTAACTATCGGCAAAAGACTCTTTCTCATAAATATTTTTCATAATTACTGTATCCAGAACAATTATCGTTGAGTATAAGCATAAACTGACCGATGACTGCTGACAGCTGAAGGCTATAAATTATTATTAGCTTTCAGCGTTCAGCCCTCAGCTTTCAGCTTTTTTCTTAAGCTGATTGCTGATAGTTTTAAACATAAAAGATTTATTTTTATTGAAGCTAATAATTTAGCAATAATGAAAATTCCTATGCATATAAATCAAACAATTTTAGCTCCTGTAGAAAAACCTTTTAATTTCAGACGTAAATCACTTCTACTATCGGCATTAAGAAGGGTATCCTCCAGTGTAATAAGTCCGGCTTTGTAAAGTTCATAAAGATGTTGATCAAAAGTCTGCATACCTTCCCCTGAACTTCCTTCAATAGTGGATTTAATTTTATCTGTTTCTCCTCTTCTTATCAGATCTTTTATTCTCGGGGTAGTTATTAAGACTTCCACTGCCGGAACACGGCCGCTTCCGTCTGCTCTGGGAAGAAGACGTTGGGAAAAGATAGCTTTTAAATTCATAGAAAGTTGAAAATATATCTCATCATGAGAGTCTACAGGGAAAAACTGTAATATTCTTTCCAGGGTCTGATTTGTATTGGTAGAATGAAGGGTGCTTAAAACCAGATGTCCTGTTTCGGCAAAAAATATTGCTGAAGTAACAGTTTCAACATCTCTCATTTCTCCTAAAAGTATTACATC
The DNA here is from genome assembly GCA_022704525.1 of Bacillota bacterium. Taxonomy (GTDB): domain Bacteria; phylum Vulcanimicrobiota; class SpSt-956; order SpSt-956; family JAKJGF01; genus JAKJGF01. The sequence goes on from JAKJGF010000152.1 coordinate 9,708, forward strand.
AGGAGCCTGACGAAGAGCATAACGTAATGCTTCAGAATAAGATCTTGTATCTATACCTACTTCACGCTGACTAACAATACTCTTCTTATCTTTATGAAGGAATTCTACGGGATCTTCAATAGTAATTATATGTCCTTCTATATTAGTATTACGATAATCTACCATTGCTGCAAGGGTTGTGGACTTACCACTACCGGTAGCCCCCGTAACAAGAATTAAACCTCTTGGTTCCAGAACTATATCTTTTATAACAGGAGGAAGGCAGAGTTCATCTAAAGAAGGGATCTTCAGGTTAACCCGTCTGAATACAAAACCAACAGTTCCCCTCTGACGATAAATATTTACCCTGAATCTACCCACACTCGGGACGCTATATACCAGATCAATTTCCGGATGAGTCTGAAAAAGCTTTTTTTGATAGTCATTCATAAGAAATTGAGCCAGTTTTTCTAAATCTGCATAATTAGGTACATCTGAACCAATGCGTTTCAACTTATCATCAATACGAATTACAGGAGGGCTATCAGCTTTCATATAAAGATCTGAACCTTCCTCCTCAACAACTGCTTTTAATAGATCATTTAACTTTAAAGCCATAAATTTCACTCCTGATTACCAGAAATTAAATTGTGCACTTTTAGATTCTTCATCTTCTTCAGTCGGAGCAACTACAGGTGCCTCAGTAGAATACTGGCTGAAGGTATTTTTATCATGAGCTGCACGAAAAGCTTCTTTCCAGGTAATTACTCCCTGTTTAAGAAGTGTTCTTAAATGTTGATCCAGACTCTGCATTCCCCATTTTGTACCTGTCTGAATTATTGAAGGCATCTGAAAGGTTTTTGCTTCACGAATTAAATTCCTGATAGCCGGGGTTCCTGTCATTATCTCAAGAGCAGCGATTCTTCCTCTACCATCTGCTCTTGGCATTAAAGTCTGAGCAATTATGCCCTCAATAGTCTCAGATAGCTGTACCCTGACCTGAGGCTGCTGATGAGGTGGAAAAACATCTATTATTCTATCTACAGTCTTTGCTGCACTGTTAGTATGAAGAGTACTGAGTACCAGATGACCTGTTTCTGCAGCAGTCAAAGCCAGTTGGATAGTTTCAAGATCTCTGAGTTCTCCCACGAGGATAATATCAGGATCTTCTCTTAAAGCACCTCTCAGGGCATCAGTAAAAGTTAGTGTATGAACTTTAACTTCCCTCTGGTTTATTATACATCTTCTGTGTTCATGGATAAATTCTATAGGATCTTCTATAGTAATTATGTGATCATCACTTTCATCATTTATAAGATCTACCATTCCTGCAAGAGTAGTAGATTTACCACTGCCAGTAGGACCTGTAACCAGAATAAGACCTCTATCCAATCTGGTTAGTTCTTCAACTATTGGAGGGAATCCCAGTTCTTTCAATGTAGGAATCTTTGTTGGTATCAATCGAAATACTGCTCCTTCTCCCCTTCTATGATAATAGACATTAACTCTAAAACGTGCAAGATCCTGAAATTCTATAGAAAAATCCAGATTCATATTCTCTTCAAAAGCACTCTTCTGCTGCTCAGTTAAAACATCATAAATCAAATCGTGAATGCTTTCTCTTGTCAGTATAGAATAATCAGTTCTCACAAGAACACCATTAATCCTTATAACAGGTGGGGTACCAACAGTTAAATGTAAATCAGAGGCGCCTCTCTCAAGAGTTAGAATTAACAATTCTGCAATATCCAAATTCTAAAACCCCCCAATCATATATTTATAATTTCACTGACTGATAAAAGCCCATCCAGAACCTTTTCCTGACAATTTTCTTTTATAGTTTTATAATTGGATGGAATAAAAATATCCTGTCCCGGTAATCCTGATGTCAGTATTTTCATTCTATCTTCCCGGGAAGGCCAATAATATTCATAAAGCAAACTCTGCCCGGCATAACCGGAAAAATTACATGTAGAACATCCCTTACCTTTCTCATAAAAAACATTATGACTGAATTCTTCAGGCAAAAAGGGGAAATCCGCACTGGTAACACTCTGTTTACAATTAATACAGAGCTTGCGAAACATTCTCTGAGCAAAAATACCCTGAAGTACACCTGCTGTAATATAAGATTCTGTAACTATAGAATTTATATAGCCAAAACAGGTATAAACATTTTGAAAAGGTAAAGCGATTAATAATAACTTTCCCGTTAAAGCAAGTTCAAAGGCCAACTTAAAACTTCCGGGTTGAAGATCTATACTTATCATAAGTATATCAGGATTCTGTCCCAGGGCTATCTTAAGAGCCTCATAATCATCTATACCCTTAAGAGAAGAATATTCTATCTGAATAAAACCCTCTCGCCTGAAAGTAATAAAATCTTCAAGGGTAACAACTTTCTTATCAGTAAAAGAAACTTCTCTG
>JAKJGF010000153.1 GCA_022704525.1 Bacillota bacterium
TGGGAATTACCCATATAATCAGAGGTGATGACTGGATACCCACTGCTCCTATCCATATAATTCTTTATAAATCTTTTAACTATAAAATTCCTGTTTTCTGTCATGTCCCTCTTGTTATAGCAGAAGATGGGAAAAAACTCAGTAAACGACATGGCGCAACCTCTGTGAGTGAATTTAAAAGCCAGGGCTATCTTCCTGAAGCCCTTTTTAATTTTCTTGCTCTTCTTGGATGGTCACCTCCTGAAGGAGACACTCAGGAGATATTCACAAGAGAAGAACTTATAGAAAAGTTCGATCTTTCCAGGGTAAATGTGGCAAGAGCATGTTTTTCCTATACAAAACTTAACTGGATGAATGGTATGTATATAAGAAATATGGAAAAAGAAAAACTTATGGAACATTTTATACCTTTATGGCAGAAAGCAGGGTTTATAATGAAACCCTGTCCTGAAGAAATTCGTCCTAAATTACTGAAATTAACGGAACTTCTGCAAGCCAGAATAAAAATACTTACAGAAGTTGTTCCTATGAGTAAATTTGCTTTTATAGATTTCAAAATAGTAGATACTAAAAACCTTGTAGGAAAAAATATGACTGTAGAGCAGAGTATAGAAGCATTCCGAAAAATCGGAGAAAAATTTTCTGGCCTTCAAAATTTCCAGGAAACCTCTATAAAAGAAACTCTGGAAGCTCTTCTTTTTGAACTTGGTCTGGTGCCAAAACAACTCTATAATATGCTCAGATGGGCAGTTACAGGAGAGAAAAATTCTCCTCCTTTGTATGGAACTATTGAAGTTATTGGTAAAACCAGGACTTTGGAAAGAATTGAAAAAGCTATTGAATTATTGAATGTTTAAAATCAATAAAAAAAAACAAAATACCGTTAAAACTTTTATCAGATTATTTTTCCCTGAATTATTTATATTCTTGAAATACATTCACTACAGAATATATTTTCATCAACAAAGGTGAATTTATCTCTACTACAGAGGGTACAGAATTTTTTCTGGCATCTACTGCAGGTAAGTGCACAGTCCTGACATACTCTGTGGCCGGAACTACATATAACTACACAGGATATAGAAAGTGTTTTGCTGCAATTATCACATTTGAATCTGTCACTGTCAGGGGTTTGAATAAAAGGTAAAGGCCTCTGTCTTATCTGGCGAGGAGGTTTCTCTGGAATAATTCTCTTTTGAGGAACAGGACAAAATGTACAAATACCCTCTGATGAAAGAATAATTCTTCGGCAGACAGGGCAAGTGTCAGGCTGTCTTCTACCGGGAGTAGATACAGAAGGAGGAACAATTCCTTTTGGAGGCTTCTGGCATCTACTTAGAAGAGGACTCTTCAGATTTTTTGAAGGCAAACTCTCTATAGGAGGTGCAGAGGCTGATGATACTTCTATTATTTCAAGATTTTTAGGCATGACTCTCGATTGTGTAAGTATTTCACTTTCTCTATCTCCATAATAGGAATAGAAATCGTTTTTATCAGTGGGAATTTTATCCATATTCAGATCAGTCCATCGGGCCGCTTCACCATTCAAAGGGCTTTGAAGATTATAGCTCTGATAGGCCATCATTTCTGCCACTCTTATAAGAAGATGAGAAAGAGCCTCTCCTGCTGCCCAGTGATCTCCGATGCATATGGTCTGAGGAGAAATATTGGGATGAAATATTGGGGAAAGCATCCTGCAAAAAGGAGATTCCTTTGGATAGCCCTTTGGCAGGATAACTTCAACGAGATGCATATCTCTTGGAATAATTTCCCTATTTTTTTCAACAAGGCTTTTTACCCTGTATTCAATAACATATCGTTCAGGAGGATTTCCTGAATAGTTCTGAAGATTAATATAGGTACTGTCTTTAAAAAGATTAGAAAGAAGTTGAAAATCTGCAAAAAGTCTCTTTAATCTTATACTCATAATTTAACACCTTTATGAAATTCGTGACAGGTGACGGGTAATCAGTGATGGGATAAGGATTATACTTATGTATACATCTCTCACTATTCACTCCTCAAAGCCGTATTACAGAAACTATTATTAAAATTACATATAGTAAAGAAAAAAACATTGAAGATCCAAGTAGTAATTGATACACAGGGGAAGTCATCCTTATTTTATCTCTATTCTGCAAATACCATACAGGACAGAGTATGAGAATAAAAGGGGACAGACAACCCATAAGACTGAAAATAAATAAAGCTATAGAAAGATATCTTGCTTCTTTTACCTCTGAATCCTCAGGAACTATTATTTCTGGTTGTTTATAAATGTTCTGCCTCCTCAAAGGTTCAGCACTTTGAAATTTTTCATGACATAAAGGACATTCTAATGTATCAATAGAAATTTCTTCACTGCAATAGGGACAGACTTTTTTCTCCTGTCCCCACTGAGCCCTGCTGTATTTTTCATCTAAATCTTCTTTCTTATACTCGGGAGCATTTTTACATCCATATATAGAACACCCCCCGTATTCATTCCAGCATTCCCTGTGAAATGTTGATTTACAGGAAGGACAGGTAGTAACCTCTTCACCTTTTTCTATAGAATTAAAACATATATGGCAGGAAGATACCTGTCTTATACTCATATTATATACCTTTTACTTTCCAGTAATTCCAGAAATTATAAATATTAAAAATACAAATACCGATAAAACAACAGCAATAATTCCGGTAATATATCCGATATTACCTAAACTATACTGATTATAATCCTGTTTTGCCTTTGAACCCTGATATATAGCAAGAACCCCTATAGGTAATCCTATAAAGGGACACCAGGACACAAGAAATGCCGATATACCAATTAAGAGAGCAATTACTCCTGTATTACTATGAACCTGCGAAAAAGTTCTCCCCATTCTAAATTGCTGATCCACTATACTTCCACAGTGATAGCACTTTACTGCTGATTTCTTTATGACATTACCACACATAGTGCAGAATTGCTCATCAGGTGCAATATCAGGCATAATGGTTCCAAGAGGTAAATCATCAACTTTACATCCTTTTGAAATACAACCACCGGGAGGAGAACATTCTCCATGATACGCCGTATCACATTTATTACATACTGTAATATCATCACCGAAGAAGATTTGTGCAAGACATATCGAACAGATTCTGTTCATATAATTTCTATTTGCCTTCATAGGAGTCAGAATAGATTGGATCTGCTGTTTATGAGGATATGTTTCTCCCTGTGCCTGATTAGAAGGTCTGTTATATTGATTATCTATAGTCTCTTTTCCCTGTTGATTATAGATAGGTCTGTTATATTCCTTCTCACAGGACTCTCTTCCCATTTGTTTATAGACAGGCAATGGAAATTTATTATCAGATTCTCCTTTCTCATGAGGCCTGTAGATGGGTCCGGGAAATTTGTTATGAGATGATTGTCTTTCAGGTGGTCTATAGATACCTCCGACATTTTGATTATGGACTGTCTCAGAATGGTTATAAAGGGACTTTGTATCCTGTTCTGTTATAGAAAAAGTATCTTCTGACAGAAGAGATTTACTATGATATTGATAGGATGATACAGATCTATCACGTTTAACTTGAGGATGTGATGTTTTAACCAGATGAAGAGAAGAACCACAGCTAGAACATTGTTTTGCATTCTCCAGAGATTCAAAACCACAATTGGGACATCTCATAATCTTCCAGACCTCTTATTTCTTTATCTTACGTTCCTTTTCAGCAAAGGTGAAGGAAGTATTACCTATGTCAACTTTATCACCATTTCTCAGTTTATGTTCTCTGATCTTTCTGTTGTTTACCTGAGTTCCCACAGCTGAAGAGTTATCTTTAAGGAGATAACCATCATGAATCTTCTGAATTATGGCATGTTCAGGTAATACATCGGAATCTTTAAAGAGATAGATTTCACAATTAGGAGAACTGCCAATTCGAGTAATATCTTTATAAATGATAAATTGTTTACCACTGATAGGTCCTTTTGTCATAATAAGCCAGGCATCTTTATTAATCTGTTCTACAATACCTATCATAAGCCCCACAAATGCTCCGGTAAGACAGAAACCTACCAGTCTGCTTATATCTGCGCTCCGGAAAGGATCCAAAACTCCTTTGCTTAGAATCAGAATGTCAATAGGATCAAAAAGTAAGCCTCCCAGAAGAGCTCCCAGCATACCTCCAAGAAAACCATTTAAAATCATCTTTCTGGATCTTAAAGCAATCCCCTGTCCTAATCCCATAGTCATTCCCAGTATTGCCCACGCAAAAGTTCTTCTTACTACCTGGGCTATAAAACCAATAGCACTCTCAAAGGGATTTAGCGTAGTGGAAGTAAATATTCCTAAAATAGCATAAACCAGTCCACCGACAAAGGTTGATATAAGGCCGCCTAAAATACCTATAAACATTCCTATTACACCTGCTATGATAGCTTTTTTATAATTCCGTCCTATAATTCCATCGGCACAGCCTACAAAAAGGGCAATCAAAGCACCTAAAATAATAAAAATTATAAGAGACCATAAAGTTTTTTGTATACTTATGACAGAGAGTGATCTGCCTTTATTAAATTCAGGAAAAGGAGATGGACCAATCTTTATTGCTGCACCCAGTCCATTTTCTTCATATACATTTTCACAGACAACATAAGCATACTGGCCAACTGAGAGATCGGAAAATTTAGTAATTTTTTTCCCATTTTCATCTATACCATCATAAATAGATTGCTCCAGAAAAAGAATCCCTTTTCCATCAATCTTTACATAATGAACAAGTTCATTAGCACCGGTAATGGGAAATGTTTCCCGTACCTCTTCAATCTGCCCGGAAATTCTTATGAAATCATCAAAATTCGGTTCAATAATCAACCAGGACATAAAAGCTCCCAGAAGACCTGCTAAAAAAAGATAAAACCAGCTGGATAAAAATATACTTCCTTTTACTTTTGGTTTATCTTTTCCATAGAGAAATTCCACCTCTCCTGATAGAGCTGCCTGTTTTTCAAGAATCTCTTCTACATGTTTAGAATGTAATTCCTGTTTTGTAATACTTAACTTCTCCTGGCTCAAAAATATCACTTCCTTATTTTAAAAACTATTTTTCCCCTTCAGGGGAAGATTTATCTTCCGGAATCTGAGAAGAAGAAGGTTTAATTTCAGTCTCTCTAGCTTCTAGAGTCTGTTCATTAATCTCTTTATCCTGAGAATTTATAAATTTATCCATTTCAACAGGAGGAATAATATCTTCTACAGATAAAGGTGCTGCATAAAGACGCAATTGAATTCCTTTATCTTTACAATCCTGTGTGGCAATGAGAACTTCACCACTTCTTTTGGAATTTTCTCTCTCCCTGAAAAATCCTATATTCTGAAGTAACAGAAAAACTAACAGAAAAAGTAATGCCATCCAGCACATGGAGAGAAAATTTGAAAAAAATCCATTACCTTTAGACACCTTTCCTTTATCTATCTGAACAAGGTACTTACTGATTTGTTTTTCTATAATGTCAAGACGGGCAAGAAGAAGGTCCCTCTCACTTTTATCCTGGACACACTTATATTCTGTTTTACCTACCCAGAATCTCTTCAATGGGATAATTTCTTTTTCCTGTTTGATAAAACAGCCTTCTTTCTCTGCCACAGGGTCAACAACCAGAGCAATCTGGTAAGGATTACCAAAAAAATTTTCATGGATAAATATATCCATATCAGAAAGAAAAATCCCGAAATTAGGATGGGTATGATACCATCCTACAACTTTTTTATCAGAGTATCTTTTATCTTTTATTTCATTTATATAATTCCAGGTTTCCTGAGTAAAGGTAATCTGAGATACAGTACTGGATGAATATTTTCCGCGAATATTGGCAAGGACATAAAGATATGCTCCATAATCATCTTTCTTTACCTCTCCAATAAGAATTCCACCCATTTCTATTTTATCATCTTCAAAAGAATGCTCAATTATATCATCATATACTTTTTTCTCTATATAAACCCTGTATTCTTTATTAAAAGGCCTCACATTACCACCGGGGAAAGGCTTTTCCTCTACCGGGCCGAAATCAATCTCATAAGTTTTCAGTATCTTCACACCTATTTTACCAGTATCTTCTGTATCACTTTCTGACATATTTCACCCCATTACATAAATTTTCCTGGAGAAGAGGTCCTAAAACCTCATGCCTGTCAAGAGAAAGTTCAAAAAATATCTGATTTAACCCCAGTCTACCGGTTAATATATCAAAGAGGGGAACACCTATATCAAATAATGTTTTCTCAAGGAAATCCTCACTACCATCTATAGTATGGGTTAATTCAGGAGTTCTATAAGTATTGCAATCAGGACACAAAGACTCTTCCAGAGTAGCTTTACCCAGTGATTTTAAAATCCTTTCTGTCTTACCACACCCTCTACATTGAAAACCAGTAAGTATATCATTATTTAATTCCAGGACAGCTTCAGCACCCAGTTTTTCTTTTATAAAAGAAAGAACCTCTCTTAATTCTGTTACCTTTGCACCCATATTCACTTCAATTATATTATCAAATACCTCATGAGAAAGACAATCTTCTTTACGTGGATAATTAACTATGTAAGAATCAAGAAACATTCCGTTAAAAACAAAACCAGCACCTCCACATGTATCAATACCATGAAGAATTTTAAGCATTTCCTGGCACTGAACACCGGCAATAATAGATGAAATGGTAGGAGTTGTAGGCACTTTGCCCAATTCCATCTCTTCTCCTGTCAATAAATTACAGGAACGACGACTCTGAAGTTCCTTCCAGTCATTATCATTCATAGTACATTCATAGCAGGCACTGTAAGGAGGGATAAAAACTCTTGCCACTCCATTAATAGCCTCAATAGCACCATCAATCCAGATAGTATTAACCTTCCAGCAAAAACGATTTATGTGAAGTCTTGCTTCACGATTATCAAGACCTGCCATTACTAAATCTGCCCACTTATAAACTCCCATTCCCAGATCAAATAAGATATTTCCACAGAACCACCGGGTTTTTAATCCGGGGAAAATATCCTGAGCACTCATTGCGGCTACTCTGGCTTTTTCTTTACCATTGTGGGCACTTCTAAAAAGAATAGACCGGGAAAGATTGGAATTCTCTATACTGTCCATATCAGCAATAAATATATGTCCTACACCAAGAAGAGAAAGGTTTTTTATTATTTCATTACCAAGAGCACCGGCACCAATAACAAGAATTTTTGCACCGGAAATTTTCTCCTGATCCCACCATTGAATAAGTTTAAAACGAGAAAATCGATCTTCTCCCTTTATATCTTCTTTGTTTATTATCATAATTGCCTCTTAAATTGACTGTCATTCTTTACCGGCCGTAATCTCCGGTTGTATTCTGAGAATATCACCGCTTTTAACCTCTGCCTGAAAAAAAGTCTCCTTATCCGGTATCTGTCTGGATAATCTCTTATGGTGAAATTTATAACTCATAAGTCGTCCATCAGGAGCATAAGCAGGAAGGCTCATTTTTTCAGTCAGAACAACCATTATTCGGTTAACAGGTTCATCATCAGGAACATCTACAATTGTTTTCTTATTACCTGTTACATCCCATACCTCAATCTCAATATTTCCCACTTTAAAACCTGCCTTTCTGGAGTAAACTTTAAGATAGGATCTATAAAAATTATATCCTCTTATAGTAAAGAAGTCAATACGAGACAACGGTTACAGATTGCTTTTTTATCTGTTATATGTTACAGTAACAGGTGAGCAGTGAAGGGTTGCTCACTCTTCACTGTTCACTGTTCACTTAAAAGAAGTCTTTACTGTTTTGATGCTTAATCCACTGGTCTGGCTACTGGAAGATGGGAAAACCAGAACAAATCTTCTGTGGCCTATGTAAATTAGCTCTTGCAAAAGACAGTTTTTTTTGTCCTAACTGTGAAAAAATGAAAGGTAAAACGTGAGTAGTTTTAAAACCCAGCTTATTGCACTGGTATCAGGTCTTATTCTAATCTTTATATTTATCATATTTCTTATTTTCAGAGGAATAGATAAAACCCGTCAGGATTTAATTGAAATTAATAAACTCTATCTGGCCCAGATTACTCTGAAGCTTGAACTGGCTCTATGGCAGGACAGTTTTAAATCAATACTTAAAAAAAATCTTTTTTCTAATTATGACAGAAATAAAAAAATAGGATTTCTATCCATTTATTTTATAAAGCTTCTTGAAGGAGAAGTCAATGATTTTCCCGGCGTGGATTTTGGTTATTATGATGATGACCTGGACGCTATAGTGGGTTGCCCCCCTCCACTGGGTCCACCACTGCCTCAGAAAGGAAGTAATAATAATATCGAAGCTATGTGGACACCTATAGAAATCAAATTAAAAGCCGATGCCATTAAACAACTTTCAAGGGGGTTAACCGCTGGTCATCAGGATATTTTCTTGAGTGAACGTCTCGGTAAAGAGATCTTTTTATTCTATATACATCCTCTGGTAAGAGAAAATAAATTTATCGGTACAAGCTGGGCTATTATGGAGTTTCGGGATTTTTATGAACCCCTCAAAGAAAACATACAGATATCTCTTACTGTTATAGTTTTTGGAATTCTAGCAGCTCTGACAGTGGGAAACAATTTACGAAGAGGAGTAAATTACATACAGAATGGCCTTGAGAGATTAAAATTTGACCTTACATATCGTTTTTCTGGTGGAAGAGGGGAAATTGGAGAAATAGCAATGGCCATTAATGAAATGGCTTCCAGATTGATTAAAGTCAGAAGCTATACCCAGTTAATACTTGAGGGCGCAGGTGAAGGAGTCATAGCAGTAGATAAAGATTCAGAAATCGTATTTTTTAATAAAGCAGCAGGTTTATTACTTAATATAAAAATGGAGAATATTATAGGACAAGATTACAGAGAAATATTTTCCGAAAAAGACCTTCTGAGAGAATCTATTAAAGAATCGATGAAAGGAATAAACAAAGATATACTAAAAACTATTTACAGACTTTCAGATGGAAAAGAAATACCTCTTTCCATAAGCTGTTTCTCCTTAAGTCAGGAAGCACAGGGAGGAGCAGTTATAATATTAAGAGATTTATCTGATACTGAGCGATTTGAAAGAAAGCTCAGACAGGCTGATAAACTGGCGGCCCTGGGTAAACTGGTGGCAGGTGTGGCCCATGAAGTACGAAATCCTATTGCTGCCATAAGAGCAAATGTTCAATTATGGGAAAAAAGAATAGAGAAAAACAAACCATCCAGAGAATCTCTTAATATGGTAATAGAAGAAATAGATAGATTAAATGGAATTGTTGAAAAATGGCTCATTTTTGCACGATACAGAGCAATTTCCAGGGAAAGATTTCAAATAAATACTGTCATAGAACGGGCAGCAGAACTTATGAGAGTAGAAATTAAAAATAGAAAAATAGAATTTTCCTGTAATCTATCTGAGGATTTACCAGAAGTAAATATAAATCATCAGGAAATAGAACAGGTAATAATAAATCTTATGCAAAATTCTTTAGATATACTGGAGGAAAATAGCAAATTAATTATAAAAAGTGCTTACGAGAAAGAAACAGGTCAGGTAAAAGTTGAAATTATAGATACAGGTCCGGGTATTCCTCTTGAAATACAGGATAAGATATTTGATCCTTTTTTTACAACAAAAGAAGAAGGAACAGGATTGGGACTTGCTGTATGTTATGATATAATTTCATCCTATGGGGGAAATATGGATTTCGAAACATATGCCGGAAAAGGAAGTAATTTTTATTTTACAATTCCTGTAGGTGAAGATAAGTGAAAAGTGAAAAGTGAAAGAAAGTTTATAGTTTAAGATTTAGTAAACTCTCAGCTATAAACCACCCATCACGTCTCACATCTCACGTCTCACCTTAATTAAAAAGGGGGAATTTTTTATGAAACAGGAAAATAATTTAATCTTAGTAGTAGAAGATGAAAAAGCGTTGAGAATAGCTCTGTGTAATATGCTTCAGGACGAAGGTTATGAAACGATAGAAGCCGAGGATGGAAAAATAGCTCTTGAATTAATAAGAGGTCCTTTGCCCGCCCTGGTTATAACCGATCTTAAGATGCCTAAAATAGATGGTATGAAACTGTTAAAAAGAATAAAAGAAATAGATAGTCAATTACCTGTAATAGTTATAACTGCCTATGGAACAAGTTCTACTGCCATAGATGCTATAAAGCACGGGGCTTACGACTATATAACTAAACCTTTCGATCTGGATGAAGTGTTACTAAAAGTAAAAAGAGCTCTTTCCCATGAAGCCCTTGCTCTGGAAGTTAAAGCACTTAAAGATGAACTTCTGGACAGATATAGAATGGATAATATCATAGGAAACAGCAGTAAGATGCAGGATATATATAAAACTATAGGAAGAGTTGCTGAAACCAGGGCAACCGTTCTTATTCAGGGAGAAAGTGGAACAGGGAAAGAACTTGTAGCAAATGCCATCCATTATAATAGCCTGAGAAAGAGCGGACCTTTTATAAAAATCAATTGTGCCGCTCTACCGGAAAGTTTGCTGGAAAGTGAACTTTTTGGACATGAAAAAGGATCTTTTACCGGAGCCATCTCCACAAGAAGAGGAAAATTTGAAATTGCAAATAATGGAACTATTTTCCTGGATGAAGTCAGTGAAATGAGCCCTGTACTTCAGAGTAAACTACTAAGAGTGCTTCAGGATCAGACCTTCGACAGAGTAGGTGGTAACCAGAATATAATAGTTGACGTAAGAGTAATAGCTGCAACAAATAAAAATCTGGAAGAAGAAGTAAAGAAGGGAAACTTTCGTGAGGATCTTTACTACAGACTTAATGTTGTATTTATAATGCTTCCTCCTTTAAAGGATAGAAAAGAGGATATAGAACCTCTTATTGAACATTTTCTTCATAAATACAGTTCAGAAGCAAAATCGCAGACCATCGGAATTTCCAGAGGAGCTCTTAATATTCTGAAAGAATATGACTGGCCTGGTAATGTAAGGGAGCTAGAAAATGTAATAGAAAGATCTATAGTTTTTTCAGGAGGCAAAACTATAACACCAGAACATCTTCCTATTACACTCAGGACTAATGAAAATCAGTTAAAATATGAACTTTCTGAAGGAGAAAAAATGTCTTTTAAGGACATTGTATCTGATGTAGAAAAGGATCTGGTAATAAAAGCTTTAAATAAAGCCAGTTGGAATAGAACAAAGGCAGCGGAAATTCTTAATATTAATAGAAGACTTCTTTACAGTAAAATGAAAGAGTACGGTATATCAGATAATGAATGACAAATTTTCTTCTGAAACTGAAATAAAAAACTATATAGAAAAATTAAAAGACCATCTTATTAACAAAGAAAATTATTCTGAATTGAAAGAATTATTGTCAGACCATGCAGATAATCTCTTTGATAGTATATTTATAAAAAAAGATGGCCTTACTATAAACCTGTGTACAATTTTTTATATAAGAAATACTGATGTAAAGATAATAAAAAAACGTATAGATAATTACGAAAAATATTTAATAGAAGCTATAAACAATGATACTATAAACAAACAAAGAGAAACCATAAGGGGTATAATAGTTCTGGTATTTCCCTCTACACATTCTATAATACTGGACAGTGTACTTTCTGAAATTGAAGTAAAAGACTTAAAAAGCAGACTTCATCTACTGCCTGTCCTGGTTTTTTTGAAAGACCGTAAGATCTATCCTCCCGTAAAAAGCTTTACTTATTACCCTGATTATCCTCCAGGTAGATTATTTCTTGAAGAAAGACTTCCAAAAGACATTCCTCACAATAAGAAAGAAGAAATATTAAATACCGAATCCATTGAGGAAAAAGAAAAATTGCAAATAGAAGAACTAAAAAAAATGATCAAATTCAAAGTATCTATGAATGAAAAAACACCTTATATTACATGGACTTTACTCACTATAAATATTCTTATATGGATATTAATGGAAGACATAGGAGGTTCACAGAATATTAATGTAATGATAGCTTTTGGTGCCAGTGAAAGAATAGCCATCTGGCAGGGTGAATACTGGCGACTCTTTTCGGCAATATTTATC